>JAFGTT010000006.1 GCA_016933955.1 Candidatus Zixiibacteriota bacterium | reverse complement strand
CGGACCAACGTTCTCCAGCTGAACATCCAGCAAAATCGACTCCCCGCAGTTCACCAAACCATCTCCATTACCCAAACCGTCATCGATATCGTTGTTATCAAAGAGTACGAATGGTCCCTGCGGAGCAATCACGGTAACCTCGCCGGTATATGGCATGGCATTGTAAGCCGTAACGGTCAGAGTAATATTTTCTCCAATCGGCAGTTCTTCATCAAAGGTGATCGATGCCATTCCATCCGAACCGGTGATACCGGTTCCATAGACTACGCCATCTTTATAAAGAGCGCAAACCGCTCCCTCGACACCGACCACCTGGACATCCATGCCGGTCAAGGTAAAAATAATCGTGGCGCTATGGTTGACCGTCAAAACGGCCGGGTCAAGCGTCCGCATCATCACTGAGGGGTCCCCGAAAATATGCCAGGTATTGTACATACTGATCCCGATGGATCCGTTATCATCTATCATCCTGCATGAGGCATTATAACACAGACCGCCAATAGTCAGCATATCCTCGGCGCAAAGAAGATCGGTCGCCTCATCCTGGGCATCCATCGGCGGGTTCCAATCCTGGTTGATGGATGACATATAGGCCGCGATAGCGCCGGTGGGAACCCCGTTGTTGGTAGCCCGAAGCCAGGCTTCGCCAAAACAGGTTGAACTCGTGAAATTGCCGTTAAGGCAAGCCACGGAAAAAACGAAAGGCGTCATGTTATCATTGGTCAAAGCATTGACATTACTGTTTGAAAAACCGGTTGTTGTCCAGGATGTCGTACCGCCGTGACCGCAGTAGTTGACAAAACTGCGCCCGCTGTTCAATGCCGCGGTAACCATGGCGGCCGAAGCGGATGGATCGTAGATTTCATCAACCAGGGTATAATTGTAGCCCAGCAGGTCATCGCGAATATAGCCCATATGAACATTGTCATATTCGCCGCCATCGTGTCCCGGTCCCAGATTAGAGGCCACCCCGGTAGCCATATGGAACCAGCCGCTTCCGGGCGGATTCATCTCGTATGTCAGTGTCCGGGTCACCTGGGTTTCGACCTGGGTAACATTCTCGGCCGAAAAACGGCCGACAAAAATATCAGGGTAATTATCAGATCCTTTGACCAGGGCATAACGGGGATCGGACCCGCCGCCGCCAGAACGCAACGAACGAACCTGCGTTTCATCACCCACCAGTAATACCCAGGCCAGGGCCGAGTCGATATCATATACCGACTTAATATAATTCTTAATGGAGGTGCTGTCGTTACCGATAGTCGAGACATTGACCAGGGTCGTCTTTATACCTTTCTGTCTTTTCCATTCGACCAGCGGCAGCATGGCGTCGTAAAAGGCGCTGTTGGCGATAATCAGCATATCGCCCGATTCCTGAACCGGGGTATACTTACCCTGAACATAGTCATAGTTCAGAAAACGCCGTTCATAGATGGTTTCGAAATCACGGACCAGGTCGATCCGGTTTTTGGATCTCTGCAGGATATTGACATCATCCAGCCCGACATTGGCTATCTCGACCATGACCGATTTGTAAACCCGGAGCGTTTTGGAACCGGGATTGTACTGAAATCCATTGAATTCGATAACCGTTCCGCGATAATCCCGCAGAATATACGGCTCGCGAATCGTGGCCAACTCACCGGGATACCATTCTGAACCGCCATAAATATCCCCGAAAGTATAAGGAATATCCTCGGGATTAACGGTTCTCGGAAGATTCCCTTTGGAAGGAATCACCGGAGTTTCCGGATAATCGGTATATTCCGCCGACAATATTTTAATCTCCATTCTGGCATCATCGGGAATAATGATACTCCGGCAGAGACGGGGAAGAGCCGGCTCGCCTTCATTGAGGAGAATATTTTCTCTGTCGCAGGAAATCTCGAAATATTTTTCACCGTTGATTTCCACCGGATTCTTATCGAAAGCATTGATATTGAATTCGACCACTATCCGGGAGTCATTCGACTCCAGGACCGTGGCTTGAGTATACCCGCTTTCGGAACCCAATTCGACTCTTTCGCCATAGGCCAAAGAGACTGCGAAAACAAGCAGAATTGCCACCGATAGCAATAGTTGACGCATTGAGGCCTCTCTCTCGAATATATGTGATTAGTTTATTTATTTCCCCAGCAAATCATTGTTAAAAAAGCAGTTCCGGGTATGTAACCGTAAGCCCATTATCCAATCAATTCAATATAATGGATATATATATTTTTACAAGAATAAAAAAAGACAAAAAATGGTGACAAAACCCTGGCATTTTGAGTTCGATTGCCGGTGTATATTAAAAAAGCCCGAACATTCTCGGGCTTTTTAAAGTCAAACAGGGGGCCGTCGAATTTTTTATTCCAGGAACAATTCCCGTCTGTCAACCAGTTGAAAATCCTCCCAATAATACTGCTGCTCATAGACCTCGGCCACGTAAGTTCCCGGCGGGATTCCATTTACCATAACCGACAGGTCGTAATAACACATACACCAGACCGCCTCGCGGGAAATATTGATCTCATAAAATCGAAGCGTATCACCGGCTATCTCGAATTTCATGATTATATTGGCCACGCAATTAAACCAAGCCTGAAGATGTTGCATCGTCAATATCCCGCCGCTGTAGACATAAATGATCGATGAAAGCTTTTCCTGAAGGCCGCTGTCATAACAAAAACCGCCGTCATAGCCGACAACCCCCATCTGGCCATTAACCGTGACGGTATCCACCCCGACCGTGTCGCCTTCAATGCCGATCAGCCTGACGACATATTCGCCGTCGTCCAGATCGTATAAAATCGTTTTCAGATCGAAATAGCAGATGCAGTCGCAGGGGGCCCCGGTATCCGATTCCACCGCCGTGATATTATAATCCTCTATCTCGTAATCGACCACATAGGCCAGACAGCAGTTGTAGTAGGCGTTGAAATGATAAATATACAGGTCATTGCCGATCACTTCGGTCACCATGTAGTCGGCGCTGTCGGGCGGGGGATCGTAGCGCAAACATTCGCCCCGGATATCCTGATGGTCGAGATCTCCGCAATTCGGTCCCGGACCGCCTTTGTACAGCCAGTTGATCAGGAAGGTCACGTCGAGAATATTGATATTCCCCGACCCATCCAGATCGGCCATCAGCGGGTTGGGAGGGGCCGGTCCGCCCCGGTAGAGATAGATAATCAGGTAAGTCCCGTCGAGAATATCGATCTGGCCGTTGCCGTTGATATCCCCGCACAGGTCGTCCAGGGCCGCGGCCGAAAAGCAGATTAATAGCGACAGGATAACCAGTAATCCCAGGCGGCCTCCGGTTTTACGTATCCCGAACATAATCACCTCCGTGTTAGATGGTCCTCGTTTTTATGCGGTTAATTGAAAATCGCTGTTAATTTCTCCTGTAATGATCGAACAGGGTCGATTTATTGCTGTCGATTCAGTATGTCTTTCCTTAAAAATCTCCCGATGTCGGGCTGGGGAGTGGTTACATAATCATATGTGAATCCAAAAACACCCTGCCATATTAAATTAACCCCGCAAAAAACATTTGTCAAGTCAAATCTGGACAAATCAATTTACCTTTGGCCTTCAGGGTGGTCATTTAAGCGCTTGCAAGGGAAAAGTGATGCATTCCCTGATATAAAATCTCTATGGAATTGAATACAACAATGGTATGGATTTTGGGGGATGGTATTAAACCGGAAAGCGGATAATCTGTAACATTGTAAACATTTAAAAATTACCGTTTCGGAGACGAATAAATGCCAATAATGAATTCCGCGATTGGTTTTCGCGATTTGGAATGTTACACGATAAAAATTGCTTTTTCGCTTTGGCAATCACATCTAAGCGGATTGCGAAAGCTGACAGGCAAAGGGCATCAAGGTTTTTAACATACCTGTAGTACGCATCTGCAGAATTGGGATCCAATCGAATATTATCCAAACAACCCTTAAGCCTTTCGCCGATCCGGCCGGGTTGGAAAAAATCATCGCGGTATTTATGGAACAACTGCAGAATCTGGTCTTTCTTGGCGGATCTGTATAGATTTAAAGCTGAGTCAAGTTCCGTTTGACTGGCAAATTGGGTTCGACCGCCAAAGATATTGTAATCTCGATAGCGATTTATATATCGTGCCTGAATAAAAGCCTTATCTCTGGTTGCCTGCAAATTATCAATAAATACATCCAGGACTGTTACAAGTATCCGATACCCATGACAGTCCGATGAGTCAACATTTATGACTTGAAGGTATGAATTTATTGCTGATATTATATTGCCCCGGGCATAAAATATATTACCCAGCGCATTATATGATGGCGCATGCATGGGGTTTTTTATCAGAATCTTTTGATATTCTCCCGTTGCCTTTTCAAGCTGTCCCATGGCTTCATAGGATTGGGCCAGGCCGAATCGAGCCTCGGTGAAGACCGAGTCGATTTTCAATGCGTTTTGAAAGGCCATGACCGCATTTTCCGGAAATCCCAGATTAAGATTGGCGTTTCCGATGTTGTTATACGCCTGCTTTACAAGCGGTCCTTCCGGTTCAATATCAAGTACCTTGGTCCAATATTCAATTGCCTTTGAGGTCAATGAATTATCATGGTCCGGCGTATAATAATGCGCGTTTCCCAGATTATACCAGGCCAAAGCCAATTGTGAATCCAATTTTATTGCCGTCTCAAAATATTTCTCAGCTCCAATGTAATCCCGGAATTTGAAAAATACCATACCCAGTGCATTATAGGCATAGGCATTTGTTGAATCGGCGCTAATTGCCTCTTTGAACAGTTGACAGGAAAGATCATATTTCCCATTCATGAATTGAAACACGCCGTTTTTATATAAGCGATGGGCCTCATCGTTGCCATTGGCCATTGCCTCATAATTCATTATTGCGATATATAATAATCCCAAAATGATAAGGCCGAAACCCCTTCTTGCCATACAGTATAAATCCCGATAAAGTTATTTCAGGGAGGCATATTGACAAGCCTTCAATTTGCCTCCCTTTCCGTCAGAGAATCAGTAATCAAACACGTATGCTCTGTACTCCTGTTGCGACATGCCCAAACATCCCGCACACCACCAGCTATCGCCGGATATACACTGACTGCACATCCAGCTGGCATTTAATATGGTATCGGGCGGCGGACCGCTGTGTCCCGTAAACGGGAGTACAAAAATTGCCAGAAGTAAAATCACCGCAAGAATGTTGATGGTTTTTTTAAACATCCAATACCTCCTTCTGAAAATTGATTGATCCGTGAAACTCCCTGGGGATAAAAGTCCTACGTTTCCATGTTATTATCCGGCATTTGCTTATAATTTTCCTGAAGAAATAAATAATAGAGATTCCATGTCATTTTGCGGCGGTTTACCAGACGTAAAAGCCCGTTAATATCGGGATTATAACGCCAGAGGACAAATGCGTCGGAGCCGCAGGAACAATCCTGAAAAAAATCATAAAATATTACCATATTTTCACATTGAGGGTTAATTCCCAGCCAAATCATTCCGCCGGAATCGGAATGTTTTAACATTAAACTTTCTTTTTGAGTAAGGGTATCTCTAAGCCCGATATATTGCTCATAATATCGCCCCAGGTTTAATGAATCACAAGGAATAGTCGTAAAGGTATTGCCTGCCCGATATGTTATGGGGCGCGGTAAGATCTTGCCTAAAATTCCAGGGTGATACCATAAAAGAACGAAGATGAAGACTATCACAAGAAAAAGTATTCCCCCGATGCGCAAGGCATAATCGAAAAGCGAGATTATCTCGAATTTTATTTTCACCATTCCCCCAAACTAAGGCAGATGGCCGTAGCCGATTATCTTATCCCGGTAACAATCCAGAATTGTGGAAATACAATTCATTCCGTTTTGATCTGACGGGGCGATAAAAATTATGGTGCCATGCCGCGTTTTGTTCGAGTTTTTATCTTTGTCGATAAATACCTCAAGAGGAAAATCAAGATAATATCCCGTGTCCAAAACTTCAATCTGACCACTATTACCGAGCGATGTCAAAATGTCCGGTATTAACGAACGACAGTTACCGTTAAATTGAATCCAGCAGGAACTCCTCGGCGTTTTCCTTACAGGCTCAAGCTTAATGGATTTGGTTGTTTCAATGGCTTCAATAAGTAATTCGTCATTTACATATGTTATTTGATAACGCGCACTATCAGAATCCTCTATATTAACATATAGATCGAATTCTGTCGGCAAATAAACGGGAGCCTGGGCATGCGCGGCCCAATCCTCGGCCACGCAGTTGATATTTACGCGGACCGTGCTGTCAAGGCAGGAGATACGCGAGGTATAACCGCGATTGCTTAATTCCACCTGAATGTAAAGCCTGTCGCCGATATTATCATGATTTATAATGACGCGGCAACCTTCAAAGGGTACAGGCCTGAAGGGGTGCCATGAATTGTCGTCAATAGAACGGCACGATGATGGCGGGTCGGTCGCCTGCGGGTCATATACCTGGGCATTGGATAAAAACGGCATTAATAACAGGATGCATATAAGTTTTTTCATCGTTCTCTTCCGGTTATTTATGGGCTAATACCATGATTTAAAGATTATCATAAAAAGAGATGGAGCATAACCGGCCATAAAGGCCAGCCAAAAGGAATTCCTGTTTGACGTATTAATGTACGTCTTAAAACCTTCCTTTAACACCATCATTTCCCAAAATAGTAAGGGATTCAGCGTTGAAAGGAATTGCATTTCCGCCGGAGATGTTTTTTTTCCGGCCAGAAAGGACAATGATAATGAAAAAAGGAAATTTCGAGCAAAGATAATGCCCATCCCGGTTATCAGGATACTCAAACGGTATATGATTTCACCATAAAGACAAATACCCAGGATTCTGAACATTGAGCATTTCAATTGAGCCGCTCCAAGAATGCAATATACAACCATACATATAACAACGGGGCGGAGTAGTATTAAACCGCCGTCAATTATCAATTCTTTATGTTTAATTGCCGAGACAAGGAATTCAATTCCGTTTTTCCGACGGATTTCCTCATAAATCGGTGGCAGAAAATTGCCGGAGGCAATATTGCGGGCAATTACTTCGGCGCCCGTGAATTGCCATAGCAATATAATGGCCGCAAGCATGGAATAGGGAGTAATTAAATATGGTAGTATTCTTTTGGATCGGGTTAGTCCATAATATACCGACTCCGGGTTGTAGAAAACTCTGAACAGGCCTTTAAGGGCAACGGCATATTCCATCGTTGACGCCTCCCTTTATGATCAAAAGGAATCGAAATTGGTTTCTCTAAAATCATCAGAAATCCGGCATTGCACCTTCAATCCTTTACCCGGATACAACCTGAAACCCACCCGATATTGCGATTCCATTTTAGCGATGATGCGATACGATAAAGGGGTCGATGACGATAGTCTAATTGAATGGAAGTCGGCCCATCCCAAACCGGACAAGCAACCCCATTTAAAAGTATCGGATAAAATTTCCAATTGTCAAGAAAAAAAGCGATATTTTATGAATAAATTGCAGAAATATCATGTCTTGTGACAGTTTCTGTCATTTGAATGGCCTCCGACGGGCACGTAATATGATATAAGGCTTATAGTTGAATATCACATCACCCGGTTTCAATAAAGGGCAGATAAAAACGCCTGCCGCCCGTATAAATAAAAAAGTCCGGTGGCGCACCTCTTGGGGTGCGGGCCTGTTCCCGGCCACTGATATTAATAAGCGGCAAACGCTTTCATTTACTTCCCATTGAATCATTCCCACCCACATATTGTAATTCTCCCCTTCATGTCATTCCCGAGTCATCGGGAATCCATCTTCATCCCCTCTTGAGAGGGGTGGATCCGCCGGAGGCATTTATATGCCGCAGGCAAAGACGGGGTGTGTTACCCAAACTGCTCTACACACCCCTGAATCCCCTCTCGAGAGGGGACTTTGAACAGCCCCTGTAGGTCGAAATCCCCTGCGGTTTCGACATATTCTTTTATATTACCAGTCCCGTAGCCCATCCAGCGGCCGGTGGCGCACCCCTTGGAGTCACGGCCAAAGCAATGATTAAGCACATATCAATTTATCACCCTTTCTCGCTCTAAAACACGACGAATATCATCAAAAGCAGCTTCAATTTTGCCTTTTGGAAAGCGAATTTGAACCAATCCTGTAATATTGGAAAATTCTTCACAACCATCTTCTAAAATGATGATTGCCTTACGGAAGTTAAGCTTTCCTTGAAATAATCCCAGCTCGTGAACCACGTTTTGTCTTGCTCGAATAGTTTTATCATGGAATACATCTTCTGCCGTTAAAACCAAGAGCGCGAAACCAGCTGCATTAAGCATAGAACTGAGACGCTCTGTAGTTGCCAAACCGGCAGCAGGCTCTCTATTGAATTCGTCCCAGTCAAGATGAAGGCGATTTTGAATGAAGTTTTGCAGTTCACGCCAAAGGGGCGATTGTCCGTGCCCGATAAATATGCGTTTCCCTTGCGAAATATTAGCCAACTCCAGCAAGTCTTGCATTTCCATATACTTATGCAGCTTCCTGGCAACTCTTATTATTCCCCCCAGCCCTACAAACGGGCTCTCAAGCGAAAGAAATTTAGCCTCGACTTCAGAGTGTGGCGGGATGCGGATTCCTTGAGTAAATGCTGCTGTATCTCTAGTCATGAAATCCCTTTTAGGACTCAAATTGGTGATTATCTGCTTTTGGGATAGCGGGCCTTGGATCATTTTGATCTCTTCTTTAATTTCCTTTAGCATTTCTGTTTGAGAATTCTCAGACAGTGCTGAGACAAGCGTGACTAGACTATCGACACTCTCTTCATACTCAGCATTTGCTTCCTTAGAGATTGATTCAAGTCTTTGTTCATAGTCCGGATCCAACCCTTTAACAACAGCGGTGCGCACGATGTCTCTATCCATTTCACGCCATAGAGTTTTTTGGCCATATGGGTTTACAAGACCCCACTCAGGATTGAAAGAATAGCCAGGCTTTGGCTTATCTAGGTTCTCATAGTATACATTTGCATGGTAACCGAGCCAAGAACCACTAAAGGCGGCAGAAATGCGATTGAGGTTTTCGGTTAGTATATCTCTATTTTCTTTGAAAAAATGGGACTGGTTAAGCTGTACGATGCTTTCAGACGATGATATCACATTAAGAATGCGTTTTGTTGCAGCTTTCTTATTCATGTGAAAAGAGTCTCCTTACACATTTTGTTTGCCCCCCGTACTTTGTACTTTGTACCCCGCTAAAGCCGGGATGCCCTGCATTTCAAGTGGATTTTCACTATCATTGTCCGCCCAGTCCATTTCAAAGTTTGTGGTCATAACCGGTTTCACATTTCAACTTGATATTTTAAAAACTCATGATCTTTAAGTGAAATATAGTATCTACGTTGCAGGGGCACAAGTAAAAAACCCGTAGGGCGCTAGGCACAAAAAAGCGACCCCCACTATCACTCTACCAGATCTTGTCGAAATCCCCTGCGGTTTCGACATATTATTTTATTTCACGGACATGGTGCCCCGCCTTTCAGGCGGGTTTCTGAATTTGTTATTTTCATCCCGGTCATTTTCTCCACCACTTCACCCTTAATCCATTCCAAGCCCCGATCAATATGAAAACCGATATTCCTATACATTGCGACATCATAAATGACGTTATATTTTTATCGAATATCCAAAAAACTTTTTTACTGAGGAAACGAACCCATTTTATGGCCTCTTCAATAATAACACTGTATCAAAAAATTGTGGAGGATGAAACGAACCCATTTTCGCCAAAAACTTTTTACTGAGGAAACGAACCCATTTTAACGGATCCGATCAACTAAACATCATCCGGGAATGGCCAGGGGGGAAGGTTGATTTTGCGCGGCCGGTCGGTGCGGAATCCCAGGGCATAATCGGCCTGAAGAAGTGTCTGAATCTCGCGGCTTCCCTCGTAGATGGCCGCCCCTTTGGCGTTGCGGAAAAAGCGCTCGACCGGGTACTCATCGGAGAAACCGTACGCGCCATGCACCTGCACCGCATCGGATGCCGCTTTTCCGGCCTCGCGGGTGGAACGCTGCCCCGTATTTTTCAGCCACCCGGCCTTGAGCCACAGAAGCCGGGAATATTCATAACCGGCGGCCATTTCGGCCATCATCTGCTTGACCAGTTGATGTTCCGCGATCAGGTGCTCGAAGGTCATGCGGGTGGTGGCATATTCGACCGAGGCATCGAGACAGGCCCGGATCAATCCGGTCGAACCGGCCGCGACCGTGTAACGTCCCTGCTCCAGACAGAACATGGCAATCGAAAACCCGTCGCCGATTTCGCCCAGCAGGTTTTCGGCCGGGACATCGACATCCTGCATGGCGATCCAGCCGGTATTGCCCGCCCGGACACCCAGCTTGCCGTGGATGGTGCCGGTGGTGACACCGGGGAAGGAGCGCTCGACAATGAAACAGGAAATACCGCTGTGGTCGCGGGCTTTCTTCTTGTCCTGGTCGGTCCAGGCGAAGATCAAAAAATTGTCGGCCACATCGGCCAGGCTGATCCACATCTTCTCGCCGTTGAGAATGTACTTATCGCCCTTCCGGACGGCGGTCGATTGCAAACCGACCACATCGGATCCGGCGTTGGGTTCGGTCAGCCCGAAGGTGGCGATCTTTTTACCCCGGGCCTGGGGAACCAGGTATTTCTCCTTCTGGGCCGGAGTGGCTTTGGCAAGCAGGGTCAGGGAGTTCAGGCCGATATGCACCGACAGGATAACGCGGGCCGAGGCGTCGATATATTCCAGTTCCTCGCAGGCCAGTCCCAGCGAAATATAATCCATGCCGGCCCCGCCGTATTTTTCCGGAATACAGATTCCCAGGATATCCGCCTCGGCCATTTTCTCGAGGAGCGCGGGATCGAATTTATGTTCCCGGTCGTGATCGCCGATGGTCGGCGCCACATTGCGGGCGGCGAAATCGCGGCACAATTCCTGTACCGAACGGTGGTCTTCGGTCAGTTCGAAATCCATATCCGATACTCCCTGATACATTCACTTTTTAAATTTATCCCGATCCGTCCCAGAATACTCAATACGTCCGCCTATTTCAACGAATAATTTATGGACGCCATCTCCGTTTTCACGCAAAAAAAAATTGCAGCCCATCTGCCGCAATTTTTTTATTCGCCCCCTTTGACCGTCCTCTTTTTATTATACCCACTTACCCTTGAAAAGAACCAAAATTTCAAGAAAAAGAGGACTTTCTCAGGGGGCGTGTGCTCATTTTTTATGCTTGAATTACATTTTCACATATTTCTTGAAACGTTTGTTGATCCGTTCCCAGTTCAAGTTGGCCAGGAAGTTGTAAAGATATTTCGCCCGCCCCGGTCCATCCTTGTGATAATAAGCATGTTCGAAAACATCGGCCGCAATCAGGGGAATCCCGCCCCAGATGGCACCATAATGATGCTCATCGACCAGGACATTGAGAAGCCGCCCGCTGTAGAGCTGATCAAAGGCCAGCACACCCCATCCGGACAATTTGGCGGCCATGGCGGCGGCTTTGAAATCGGCTTTCCAATTGTCGAATGAGCCAAATTCCCTATCGATGGCGGCCAGGATTTCCGGTCCCTTTTTCGGGTCGCCGTTACCGCCCAGGTTATCCCAGTAAACATCATGGAGCAAGGCTCCGGCATGGTTCCAGGTCAACCGGCGTTTGAGTTCGCCGATCTCGGACCAGTTACCGTTGGCAGTAGAGCGGTCGGCTTTTTCCAGGTTCTGTTCGATTTTATTCAAAAAGGTGACATAACCTTTATGATGCGTATTGTAATGCCAGTCCGTCGTTTCCGGCGAGATAACATCCTTGAGAAGCTTTTTAGCTTCATCGTCCGAATACGGGCGGGGATTGAATTTCCATTCGTAAGCCATTTTATTAACTCCTTTTCAAAAAAGCCCGATATATTATCGCAAGTCTTAGGTTTTATGGACTATAGTAATCCATATTATGTATGCTATTCAACAAATACGTTCTGTAAAAGTTCCCCCAAAAAGTAAGGATTTATTTTTACCGGGGAGATGGCAAGTGGGAAGGGTTTTCAGGCGGTAGAAAATCCAAAATCATTTTAATTAAAAGAGCTGGTTTCAATGTATAATAATGTCAGGTCATGACATAGGGCCGGTGGCGGTGCGAACCTTTGTGAACTTTATCACATTGTTTAAAAAAACAATCTTGACATTTGTGCAAATTATTGTAAATTCCCGCCTTAACTTTTATAAAGTTATGGCAGGCGTGGATATGACCTCACATTTTGGCTGGGACAAATCCGTTTTGGAAATCAATAACTATTTAAACATACTAATTTAATCAGGGAGTGTTAGATGGATCACTACTGGATTTACCTCTATGCCGCTCAGATTCTCGGTGTGGTCGGTATCATCTTCGCGGTGATACTGTATTTCACCATCAAGAGTAAGGATGCAGGCAACGACGTAATGAAAGAGATTGCCAACCAGATCGCCACCGGCGCCATGGTTTTCCTGAAGCGGGAATACTCCATTCTTGCTGTTTTCATTATTGTCGTTTTCCTGCTGTTAATGTGGAAAATATCGGTTGCCACAGCGGTAGCCTTCGTTTCCGGGGCCATTTGTTCGATGCTGGCGGGTTATTTCGGGATGAAAGCCGCCACCAAGGCCAACGTGCGAACCTCGGCCGCGGCCAAAGCCAAAGGTCAGGGCGGGGCCCTTTCCATTGCCTTCACCGGCGGGGCCGTGATGGGTATGTCGGTGGCATCGCTGGGCCTTCTGGGTGTCGGGATTTTCACCTACCTTGTATTTCGGCTTGATTTCTTTCACTGGCCCGATCTGGCCGGGTTTGGTATGGGTGCCTCATCCATTGCCCTGTTTGCCCGCGTCGGCGGCGGGATTTATACCAAGTCGGCTGATGTCGGCGCGGACCTGGTAGGCAAAGTCGAGGCCGGGATTCCCGAGGATGATCCCCGTAATCCGGCGGTTATTGCCGATAATGTCGGCGACAACGTGGGTGACACGGCCGGGATGGGGGCCGACCTGTTTGAATCCTATGTCGGTTCGGTTATCGCGACTATTGCCATTGCGGTGGTTTCTCTTGGCTCGGCACTTCCAAGTGACAGTGTCACTCTGGGCAAAGTCCTTTTACCTCTGGCGATTGCGACGGCCGGCATTGTCGCCTCGATTCTGGGTGTTTTATCGGTGAAAGTATTTGCCAACATGAAAAACCCGGCGGCGGTTTTAAGAGTGGTCACTTATGTGGCCTCTATTGTACTCTTTGTCGCGGCCTGGTTTATTATTGATAAACTCGGGTTGGATCAAAAATTATTCTGGGCCATTCTGGCCGGAAACTTGGCCGGTATCATAATCGGTCTTTTGACCGAATATTATACGGCCGGCTCACCGATCAGAAAAATCGCCAAAGCTTCTGAAACCGGTCCCGCCACCAATATCATTGCCGGATTGGCGATCGGTATGGAATCGGTGGCTCTCCCGGTTCTGGTGATTGCCTTAGCCATTTTTGTGGGTTATAAACTGGGCGATCTCTATGGGATTGGTCTTTCGGCGGTGGGTATGCTCTCGACCATCGGTGTGACCATGTCGGTTGACGCCTATGGCCCGATAGCTGATAATGCTGGCGGAATCACTGAGATGGCCGGTCTGGGCGAAGATATTCGCAAGATCACCGATCGGCTGGATTCTCTCGGCAATACCACGGCCGCTATTGGTAAGGGTTTCGCCATCGGTTCGGCGGCCTTGACCGCTCTGGCCCTTTTCTCCGCGTACAGCACCGCGGCCAAATTTGATCCCAGCCTATTCAGTCTGTTGGAAGTCCATGTTGTGGTCGGATTCTTTATCGGTGGTATCCTGCCCTTCCTAATTGCCGCTCTGACCATGACGGCGGTCGGTAAAGCCGCTTTCAAAATGGTTGAAGAGGTCCGCCGTCAGTTTAAGGAAATCGCCGGATTGATGGAAGGCAAAGCCAAACCGGACACGGCCCGATGTGTCGATATTGCCACCAAAGGTGCGCTTCGGGAAATGGTTGTTCCCGGTTTGCTAGCCATTGTGGTTCCGATTCTGGTTGGACTCATATTCGGTAAGTATGCTCTCGGCGGTTTTCTGGCGGGTGCCACCCTGGCCGGAGTACTTTTGGCCCTGATGATGGCCAAGGCCGGCGGCGCCTGGGACAACGCCAAGAAATATATCGAGGCCGGTAATCTCGGCGGAAAAGGCTCGGCTCCCCACAAGGCGGCCGTGGTCGGTGATACGGTTGGAGATCCTTTCAAGGATACTTCCGGTCCGTCGATGAATATCCTGATCAAATTGATGGCGATGGTGTCGCTGGTTCTGGCACCGTTGTTTATATAGATTAGATTGGGATTAAAATGAGGCGGAGAAATCGCCTCGAATAAATT
>JAFGTT010000005.1 GCA_016933955.1 Candidatus Zixiibacteriota bacterium | reverse complement strand
TTACTCAACAATCTCCGAGATGACTCCGGCGCCGACGGTCCGGCCGCCCTCACGGATCGCAAAGCGCAACTCCTTCTCCATCGCAATCGGCGTGATCAACTCCGCCTCCAACGACACGTTGTCACCCGGCATCACCATCTCAACACCCTGGGCCAACTGGATCGATCCCGTCACGTCCGTCGTCCGAAAATAAAACTGCGGCCGATAGCCATTGAAAAACGGCGTGTGACGACCACCCTCTTCCTTGCTCAAAACATATATCTCCGCCTTGAATTTCTTGTGCGGCGTGATCGATCCCGGCTTCGCTATCACCATCCCACGCTCAATCTCATCCTTATCAATACCGCGTAACAACAAACCAACATTGTCTCCGGCCTCACCCTCATCCATGATCTTCCGAAACATCTCCACTCCCGTGCAAACCGTCTTCCGCGTCTCTCGAATCCCCACAATCTCCACCTCTTCACCCATCTTGACAATGCCACGCTCAATTCGACCCGTCGCCACCGTCCCTCGACCCGTGATCGAAAAAATGTCCTCGATCGGCATCAAAAACGGCTTGTCCTTCTCCCGCTGCGGCTCCGGAATATACGTGTCCAACGCCTCCAATAATTCATACACCGACTTAAAGGACGGATCATCCTTGATGTCAGGATTCGACGCCGCCGTCATCGCCTGCAACGCCGACCCACGGATCACCGGAATGTCATCCCCGGGAAATTGATACTTCGTCAGCAAATCACGCACTTCCAGCTCCACCAAATCCAGCAACTCCAGATCATCTACCATATCAACCTTGTTCATATATACCACGATATACGGCACACCCACCTGACGAGCCAGCAAAATGTGCTCCCGCGTCTGAGGCATCGGACCATCAGCCGCCGAAACTACCAAAATCGCTCCGTCCATCTGAGCCGCGCCCGTGATCATGTTCTTTACATAGTCCGCATGACCCGGACAATCCACATGGGCATAATGACGCTTGTCCGTCTCATACTCCACATGCGCCGTCGCAATCGTGATCCCCCGCTCACGTTCCTCCGGAGCGTTGTCAATCGAATCAAACGTCCGAATCTGACTGTGACCCTTACGTGATAATATCATCGTCATCGCCGCCGTTAACGTCGTCTTGCCATGGTCCACATGACCGATCGTTCCCACATTTACATGCGGCTTCGTCCTGACAAATTTCTCCTTAGCCATCGCTAAACTCTTCCTCCGTCTATTAATTATACATTAAATTCGCAAACATTTTTCCGGAGATCTCTCTGGGAAGCGGGGCATATCGACTGAACTGCATGGTATGTATCCCACGCCCCTGAGTAAGATTCCGCAGGGCGGTTGCATAACCGAACATCTCCGCCAATGGGACCATGGCCGAAATAACCTGCAGGTTATTTCGCGGCACCATACCGTTTATTTTGCCGCGGCGCTGATTCAAATCGCCTACAACATTGCCCATATATTCTTCCGGGCAAACCACTTCCACTTTCATGACCGGCTCCAAAACAACCGGTTTGGCTTTTCGGGCCGCATCCCGCAGGGCCACTGAAGCGGCAACCTCAAAAGCCAGATCAGTCGAATCGACATCATGATATGATCCATTAATCAAAGCAACACTTATCCCCGTTAACGGATATCCGGCAATGACTCCGTTGGTCATGGCCTGACGAACCCCCTTTTCAACCGAACGCACATACTCGGCCGGAACAACCCCGTCTTTTATTCGATTTTCGAAAACAAACGGCGTTCCATTCTCGGTCGGACGAACATTTAAAACCACATGTCCATACTGACCCTTCCCGCCCGTCTGGCGGATAAATCTGCCTTCCTGTTCGACTTCGGCGGTAATGGTTTCCTTGTATGCCACCTGGGGTTTACCAATATTGGCTTTAATATGGAATTCTCGAATCATCCGATCGACAATAATCTCAAGATGTAATTCACCCATTCCGGATATTATCATCTGTCCGGTTTCTTCATTGGTGATAGCTTTGAAGGTCGGGTCTTCTTCTTGGATCCGATTGAGGGCATCGATCATTTTATCCTGGTCGGCTTTTGATTTTGGCTCGATGGCGACGGAAATAACCGGTTCCGGGAATCGCATAAGCTTAAGCTTTATGGGATGTTTGGGGTCGCAGAGGGTGTCACCGGTAGTTGTTTTACGGAAGCCGATTACAGCAACGATATCACCGGCCAGGGCGGTATCAATATCGGTACGTTTGTTGGAATGCATCCGCATGATACGGCCAACCCGCTCTTTTATCCCGGATATCGGATTAAGGACATATTTTCCTGTCTGCATCCCCCCCGAATAAACGCGGACATAACAAAGTTTACCTGCATGGGGATCAGTGACCACCTTAAACGCTAGAGCTGTAAGAGGTTCAACGACATCGGCCCGCCGGGTCAGTTCTTTCTTGCCATCGGGAGTCATACCTTCGATCGGGGGCAGATCGTCAGGCGCCGGCAAAAAAGCCACCACGGCATCAAGTAATTTTTGAACGCCGACATTTCTGAGGGATGATCCGCAAAGAACCGGCACAAAAGAACACTCTATTACAGCCTTACGAATAGCCCGGATGATCTCATTCCGCCCGGCAGGCTTATCATGCAACAGTTTCTCAATCAACTCGTCATCGAAATCCGAAACCGCATCAAGCAATTCCTCGCGCGCCTTAAGAGCCGCTTCCATGTAATCATCCGGTATTCCGCCATCCGAGAAACTGGTTCCCAGGCTTTCGGAGTCATAAACACGGAGGGTCATATCAATCAGATCAATGACTCCCGCGAATTTATCACTTTGTCCGTAGGGAATTTGAATCGGCAGGCATTTGATCGTAAATTTCTGATTCATTTCCTGGACGGCACTAAAAAAATCAGCCCCCATGCGGTCAAGCTTGTTGATATAGGCAATCCGGGGAACGTGATATTTATCGGCCTGCAGCCAGACTGTCTCCGACTGCGGCTCTACCCCGCCCACGGCACAGAATAAGGCAACCGCGCCGTCAAGCACTCTCAGAGAGCGTTCGACTTCCATGGTGAAGTCGACATGCCCCGGGGTATCGATGATATTGATTTCGTGATTTAACCAGTAACAGGTAGTAGCGGCGGAAGTAATGGTAATCCCGCGCTCTTTTTCCTGCTCCATCCAATCCATCGTGGCGGCCCCGTCATCGACCTCACCGATCCGGTGGGTCTTACCGGTATAATACAGGATGCGCTCGGTCGTAGTCGTCTTACCGGCATCGATGTGGGCCATAATGCCGATATTCCTGATACGACTCATGTCCTTCCGTCCAGACATAATAAATTCCCAACTGAATCCAACTTTTGGCTCGTCCATAAGAAACCTCGCGCACGTGACCTTAGGTCAGATCAGTCAGGACCATCGGTTTTCAAAGATCCGCTAAGGCTTCCTATTGTTTCTCAACAATAGCCTTCAAGTAAAACTCTTACCTTTTTCTTTCTACCCTTCTAATATCCGCTTACCATCTAAAATGAGCAAAGGCCTTGTTGGCCTCGGCCATTTTATGTGTATCTTCTTTTTTCTTTATCGAGGCCCCTTCATTGTTGGCCGCCGCAATCAATTCCGCCGCCAGCTTTTCCGCCATGGTGTGTTCCCCCCGGCCGCGAGAGTAACTGATTATCCACCTGATGGCCAGAGCCGTCCGCCGATCGGCCCGGACTTCAACCGGAACCTGGTAGGTAGCACCACCAACCCGGCGTGATTTCACTTCCAGAACCGGCTTGACATTGTTTATGGCCTTATGAAACATTTCGATTCCGGGCTGGCCGCTCTTCTTTTCGACAATATCAAGACAGGTATACAGAATCCGCTCCGCCGTTGATCGTTTACCGCTTGTCATCATAAAACCCATAAACTGGGTACATAACCTGTCACCATATTTGGTATCGGGTATCAATTCCCGCCTGGTTGGTGTATTTTTTCTCGGCATCCTTCAACCTACCTTCTTATTTCTTCGGCCGCTTGGCACCGTATTTGGATCGACTCTGGGTTCGGTCGGCCACACCCGAAGCATCCATAGTGCCGCGAATAATATGATAGCGCACACCCGGAAGATCCTTGACACGGCCGCCCCGGATCAAGACAATCGAGTGCTCCTGGAGGTTGTGCCCCTCACCGGGAATATAAGCCGTGACTTCCATTTGATTAGTCAACCTGACGCGGGCAACCTTACGCAGTGCAGAATTCGGTTTCTTGGGTGTCGAAGTATACACTCTCGTACAGACACCTCGCTTCTGAGGGCAGTTTTTCAACGCCGGGGTATTGGTTTTGACGGTTACCTGCTTCCGGCCTTTGCGTATCAACTGACTAATCCTGGGCAATATAAACACCTCCAAAAAAACTTAATCACTTATTCAAAAAGAGATTCGTAATTTATTTAATTTCATTTCATTGTCAAGCATTTTCTTGGAAAATGTTGGCAATGGAATCTCCAGAATCCTCGCCTTCACCCTCTTCATCCTCCGAAACCAATTCCACCGAGTGATAATCCACCACCCCGGTGCCGGCCGGAATAAGATGACCGATAATAACATTTTCCTTGAGGCCACGTAAATAGTCTATTTTCCCGTTTATGGCCGCCTCCGTCAAGACCTTGGTCGTCTCCTGGAATGAAGCCGCCGAGAAGAAACTCTCGGTAGAGAGCGACGCCTTGGTAATACCCAGCAGGAGTGGCTCAAAAGTGGCCGGTTCCCCCCCCTCGGCGATTACCCGGTCGTTTTCTTCAGCAAATTTGTGCCGATCAACCTGCTCGCCCTGGAGGGAATTGGTATCTCCCGGATGCTCCACCTTGACCTTTTGAAGCATTTGGCGGACAATAACTTCAATATGTTTGTCATTGATCTTGACGCCCTGCAGACGATAAACTTCCTGGATTTCATTCACCAGATATTCCTGCACCCGGTTAACCCCGGACACCTTCAGAATATCGTGCGGATCAATGGATCCCTCGCAAAGGCTGTCGCCGGCCATGACCCGATCGCCGTCATGAATATGCATATGCTTGCCGTGAGGAATGAGATATTCCTTAGTTTCGCCCTGATCGCCCTGGATAAGGATCTGCTGTTGACCGCGGACAATCTTCCCGAATTCAACAATGCCGTCAACTTCCGATATAACCGCCGGGTCGTGGGGTTTGCGGGCCTCGAAAAGCTCCGCCACCCGAGGCAGACCACCGGTAATATCGCGGGTTTTTGAAATCTGACGGGGAATTTTAACCAGGAATTCGCCCTTTTCAATATCCTGACCGTCATGAACAAGCAGATGAGCCCCGGTCGGAATACGATAACTGGCCAGTTTCTTGCCCTTGGAATCCTTGATAATTATGGTCGGGAACAGGGCTTTTTCACGCTCCTCAACAATAATCGGCTGAATCAGACCGGTTGTTTCATCCAGCTCCTCGCGGAGAGAAACATCCGGGACAATGTCTTTAAAAGCTATTTTACCGTCATATTCGGTGACAATCGTGGTTGAATACGGATCCCACTCAAAGACTCCGGCACCCTTTTCTATCCTGGCTTCGTCATCAACCGTCACAATCGATCCATACGGCACTTTCATACGCGAGCGAACCCGTTCCTGATCGTCAACAATATGGATTTCGCCCTCCCGGCCGGTGACGATTTTGGTTCCGTCGGAACGTTCCAGATGTTTCATCGAAACATAAACCACCCGGCCGGAGTATTTACACTCCACCTTGGATTGGGCGGCAATACGCGCGGCGGTTCCGCCGATATGGAAGGTCCGCAGGGTAAGCTGGGTACCCGGTTCACCGATCGATTGAGCCGCTATTACGCCAACCGCCTCACCGATATCGACCATATCCATGCTGGCCAAATTACGGCCGTAGCATTTGCAGCAAATTCCACGCTTGGATTCACAGGTCAACACGGAACGGATACGGACCGATTCTATCCCGGCATCTTCTATCTGGGCGGCCTGGATTTCCCGAATTTCCTCTCCGGCATTGACAATGACTTCATCGGTAATCGGATCGAACACATCTTCAAGGGCGACCCTTCCAAGAATACGGTCGCGCAGAGACTCGATGATTTCCTCTCCCTCTTTCAGGGCCGTAATATTAATACCCAGAATGGTATTACAGTCGATTTCCGTGGTGATGACATCCTGGGCCACATCAACCAGACGCCTGGTCAGGTACCCGGCGTCGGCCGTTTTCAGAGCCGTATCAGCCAGACCTTTGCGAGCGCCATGAGTCGAAATGAAGTACTCCATCACCGACAGCCCTTCTCGGAAATTGGAGATAATCGGCGATTCGATAATTTCACCGACACCGCCGGTGATTTTCTTCTGCGGCTTGGCCATCAGACCGCGCATCCCCGCCAACTGGCGGATTTGCTCTTTGGAACCACGAGCCCCGGAATCGGCCATCATATAGACCGGGTTGAATCCCTGCCGATCACGGGCCAGATTATCGAACATCACCTGGGCCACCTCGGAAGTGGTTTTGGTCCAGATATCGATTACCTGGTTATACCGTTCGCCGTTGGTAATGACACCGCGTTCATAGCGTTTCTGAATCTTGGCGACCTGCTTCTCGGCCTCGCCGATCAACTGCTGTTTCTCTTCAGGGATCAGCATATCGCCGATTGATACTGTCACACCGGCCTGGGTGGCGTATTCAAACCCGAGTTTTTTCAATTTATCAAGGAAATCCACTGTTCGGGAAGTGCCGACCAGACGAAAACAATCAAGCACCAGTTGTTCCAGAATGCTCTTTGAAGCCACCTTGTTGAAAAAGGGCAATTCCGGGGGCATAATTTGATTAAAAATGACTCTCCCCGGTGACGTTTCAAGTAGCTGACCGTTGATTCTCACGCGAGCCTTGGCATTCAAAGCAATCACACCGGCGGCGTGGGCCGCAAGAATTTCATCGGTTGAATAAAAAGCCATTCCCTCACCCTGGGAACCGGCCTTCAATTTGGTCAGGAAATAACATCCAATAACCATATCCTGCGATGGAACAGCCACCGGTCTCCCCGATGACGGCAACAAAATATTGTTGGACGAAAGCATCAACAGCCTGGCTTCAAGCTGGGCTTCGAATGACAGCGGAATGTGAACCGCCATCTGGTCGCCATCAAAGTCGGCATTGAAGGCGGCACAGACCAGCGGATGCAACCGTATGGCCTTTCCTTCCACCAGGACCGGATAAAAGGCCTGTATTCCCAGCCGATGTAGGGTCGGGGCCCGGTTGAGCAAAATGGGATGATCTTCAATAATTTCTTCAAGAATATCCCAGACTTCGGGCCGTTCTCTTTCGACCAGTTTTTTAGCCGATTTGACCGTCTGGACATACCCTTTTTCTTCCAGTTTCATTATGATAAACGGCTTGAAAAGTTCCAGGGCCATATTCTTCGGTAGACCGCACTGGTAAATTTTAAGTTCCGGACCGACCACAATGACCGAACGGCCGGAATAATCCACCCGTTTCCCAAGGAGATTTTGCCGGAATCGTCCCTGTTTGCCCTTGAGCAGATCCGAAAGCGATTTCAGCGGGCGCTTGGAATCGCCGCGGACCGAATGGGTTCGACGACCGTTATCGAAGAGAGCGTCAACTGCTTCCTGTAACATCCTTTTTTCGTTGCGAAGGATAACATCGGGAGCCTGAATATCAATGAGTTTTTTCAGACGGTTGTTGCGGTTAATAACCCGGCGATATAAATCGTTTAGATCCGAAGTGGCAAAACGACCACCCTCAAGCGGTACCAACGGACGCAGATCGGGCGGAATTACCGGAATGACATTCATCACCATCCATTCCGGATTATTGGTCGATTGCCGGAAAGCCTCGATGATTTTTAGCCGCTTGAGAGCGTCTTTCTGCCTTTGAACCGATGTTTCGACCTTGACCTGGGCCCTGAGGTTGATGGCCACCTCTTCAATATCAATCCGCGAGAGCAGTTCTTTAATGGCGTCGGCGCCCATCCGGGCATCGAATTCCTTACCGCTCTCTTCAAGTTCCATATATTCTTCTTCAGTGATAATATCGCGTTCCTGGTAGGAGGTGTTCCCGGGATCGATCATTATATAAGCTTCATAGTAGATAATCTTCTCCAATTCCCGGACAGAGAGATCGAGCATATAACCGATTCGCGACGGCAGCGATTTAACAAACCAGATATGTGTAACCGGAACCGCCAGTTCGATATGGCCCATACGTTCCCGGCGGACTTTGGATTGAGTAACCTCGACCCCGCAACGATCGCAGACGATTCCGCGGAATCGGATTCTCTTATATTTACCGCAGTTACACTCCCAGTCTTTGACCGGGCCGAAAATTCTCTCACAGAACAACCCATCGCGCTCGGGTTTAAAAGACCGGTAATTAATCGTTTCCGGCTTGGTAACTTCGCCATATGACCAGGATAAGATGGTCTCGGGCGACGCCAATTGAACCTGAATAGCGGAAAAATCAACCGGCTTTTTCTGCTGAGCTCTCGGAATACTTGAAGGTAAGTTAACCACTGTTTAACTCCTTTATATCATTGCCTATAAGGCAATTATTTCCATAAAAACATCCTGCCACACCGTCGGCTACGGCTATTTTTCAATCAATTTAACATCCAGCCCCAAACCCTGCAGCTCTTTTACAAGAACGTTGAAGGACTCGGGAATACCCGGTTCCGGCGGATTCTCGCCCTTGACAATGGCTTCGTAGATCTTACTCCGGCCGGTCACATCATCCGATTTGACCGTCAGGAGTTCCTGAAGCGTATAAGCCGCTCCATAGGCCTCCAGAGCCCAGACTTCCATTTCGCCGAATCGCTGGCCGCCAAACTGGGCCTTGCCGCCAAGCGGTTGCTGGGTTACCAGGCTATAGGGACCAATCGACCGGGCATGAATCTTATTGTCCACCAAATGGGCCAGTTTCATCATATAAATATAACCAACCGTTATCTCACTTCCGAATGCCTCACCGTTATAACCATCATACAGTTTAATCTTACCGGAAACCGGAAGACCGGCTTCCTGAAGTTTCTCGGTAATTTGATCCAGGCTGGCTCCGTCAAAAACCGGCGTGGCAATGCGAATATTGAGTTTCTTGGCGGCCCAACCCATGTGGGTCTCAAGTACCTGGCCGACATTCATACGTGAAGGTACACCAAGCGGATTCAACAGAATGTCGACCGGGGTCCCATCCTCAAGGTACGGCATATCTTCAATCGGGACAATCTTGGAAACCACACCTTTATTACCATGCCGTCCGGCCA
Source organism: Candidatus Zixiibacteriota bacterium (assembly GCA_016933955.1). NCBI lineage: Bacteria > Pseudomonadati > Candidatus Zixiibacteriota > Candidatus Zixiibacteriota bacterium. The sequence goes on along the minus strand of JAFGTT010000005.1, from coordinate 6,761 downwards.
TCTTATCGCCGACGGCCAGTTTCCGGCGAATGGCTACCTTGATTTTGACCAATTGCCGGACTCCCGGAGGAAGTTCCGCGCCGCGAACGATTTTATCAACCTCAACCGCCATTTCTTCTTCCTTCTCGGTGATCAGGTCGGCGGCCTCTTTGATTATCTTGTCAACTTTTCGGTTGGCGGTATCATTATCGGAATAACCATCCGATGCATAGGAAGAATCGAAGTCAAAAGTCTTCAAAAATTCCGCATCGTACTTATGTCCGGCCCGGACCATAATCGAATTATCAACCTTGGACCGCACCGAATTACTGCTTAACCCGTCCAGAACTCCGGCCAGCCGCTCATTGCGGTGGGTGATAATACTCTGTCTGATCCTGGCATAACGCCGTTTTATCTGGGCCGTTTCATTCTTCTCGGTTTTCTTGGCCTCTTCGGTTCTTTCCTTCCTTGAAAAAACCTTGGTGTCGATTACGACACCCTTCATCCCGGGCGGCGCCTTCAACGAGGCATCTTTAACATCCCCGGCCTTTTCACCGAAGATGGCGCGCAACAGCCTTTCCTCAGGCGAAAGCTCCGTTTCACCCTTAGGACTAACCTTGCCGACCAGAATATCACCGGCTTCCACTTCAGCCCCAACCCTGACAATACCCCGCTCATCAAGATTGAGCAGCGCCTCCTCGGAAACGTTCGGAATTTCCCGGGTGATTTCTTCCGCCCCGCGTTTGGTATCGCGAACCTGCAATTCGAATTCTTCGATATGGATCGATGTGAAAACATCCTCGCGAATCAGTCTTTCGGATACGATAATGGCGTCCTCGTAATTGTATCCTCGCCAGGGCATAAAGGCTACCAAGACATTGAATCCCAGGGCCAGCTCGCCGTTGTCAACCGACGGACCGTCGGCAATAACATCCCCGGCCGCAACCCTTTCACCCTCCTCCACCAGAGGTTTAAAGTTGACACAGGTATCCTGGTTGGAGCGGCGGAATTTGACAAGATTATACTCATCATCTTCGTAATAGCCCAATTCATCCGCATGAGGTTTGGCGTCAGGAGTAATAATTATTCTCTTGGCCGAAGCATATTTGACGATTCCCGGCCGCGTGGCTACCATCGCCGCACCGGAATCGACAGCCGCTTTGGGCTCTATCCCGGTCCCGACAATCGGGGCCTCCGTAATCAAAAGGGGAACGGCCTGGCGCTGCATATTGGATCCCATCAGAGCCCGGTTGGCATCATCATGATCAAGGAAAGGAATCAACGCCGCCGCAACCGAAACAAGTTGCCTTGGAGACACTTCCAGAAAATTAACTTCCTCCGGTCCGACCATCGGATAATCGGTCCGACGCCGGGCCCGAATTGACTGGTTAATCAATTTACCGGATTTATCAATTGGCTCATCGGACTGGGCGATAAGGTAACGGTCCTCTTCGTCGGCTGTTAGATATCTGATTTCATCGGTCACTTTACCTTTTTCGACCCGCCGATAAGGAGTTTCCAGAAAACCATACTTATTGATCCGGGCAAAAGTGGCCAATGAGGCAATAAGACCGATATTCGGTCCTTCCGGCGTCTCAATCGGGCACATCCGGCCATAATGAGTATGATGAACGTCGCGGACCTCGAATCCGGCCCGCTCGCGAGTCAGGCCTCCCGGTCCCAGCGCTGAAAGACGTCTTTTGTGTGTCAACTCCGAGAGCGGATTGGTCTGATCCATAAACTGCGACAACTGCGACGACCCGAAAAAGGTATCGATCACGGCTGAAACGGTGCGAGCATTAATCAATAATTGCGGCGTCGCTCCTTCACTTTCACGAAGCGATAAACGTTCCCGGATTGATTTGGCCACCCGGGAAAGCCCGACTGAAAAAAGATTGGACAGCAACTCGCCCAGGGTCCTAGCGCGGCGATTTCCGAGATGATCAATATCATCGACAAAACCGTTACCGTTCCTCAGAGCAATCAGATATGAAATAATGGAAACGAAATCCTTCAGATCAAGAATAGTTTTATCCAGGGGAATATCAAGTCCCAAACGCTGGTTGATCATATACCGGCCGACTTCACCGAGATCATACCGCTTGGTATTGAAAAACAGCTTTTCTAACAGCGCTTCGGCCATTTCCATGGTCGGCGGCTCACCCGGCCGGAGTAGAGAATAAATTTTGGTCAGGGCCTCCTCGCGGGATTTGGCCGGGTCTTTCTTAATGGTATTCATTATGACCAGGGCGTCACGAGGATTTTCCCTTTCCACTATCTTAATCTTCTTAACCTTCAGTTCTCTCAGGTTATCGATAACTTTCTCAGACAACGGTTCGGCCGTGCCAATAACGATTTCGCCGGTTTCTTCATTTATAATAGTCTCGCCGGCCAAAGCATGCTCATCAATCTTAATCTCCTTTTTCCCGGAGATATCAAGATTCTTCGGTTTGTAAAATACATTTACCAGCTCCTCGTCGGTGGGATAGCCGATCGCCCGAAGCAAGGTTGTAACCGGCAACTTCCGCCGCGAATCAATATGGACATGCATGATATCGCTGACATCGATAACAAATTCCAGCCAGCTGCCCCGGTAAGGAATAATCCTTGCCGAAAACAGCAGTTTACCGTTGGGGTGGACACTTTCGTCAAAGAAGACTCCGGGAGAACGATGGAGCTGACTGACAATAACACGCTCCGCCCCGTTGACGATAAAAGTGCCCCACTGGGTTATCAGAGGCAGCTCGCCCAGATATACATCCTGCTCGATAATATCCTTGACTTCTTTTTCCTCACCCTCACCCTGTTTGGTAATCAGTCGAAGAGTCGCCCTCAGCGGCGCGGCAAAAGTCATATTTCTCTCACGGCATTCATCCACCGAATACCTGGGAGTTCCCAACGTGTAACGAACGAATTCCATGGTATTATTATCATGGATATCCGACACGGGGAAAATCTCATTGAAAATCTGCTGCAAACCCTGATTGACCCGTTTCTCCGGAGGAACACCCTTCTGGAGAAAGTTGTCATAGGATTCAATCAGAACTTCAAGCAGATTCGGCATTTCGGCCGCATCTGGGGTTCTCTGGTAGCTGATTTTTTCGATCATCTTTTTGCGAGCCAAGATTTCCTCCTTTAAATCAATAAAAGGATGCCCCGGTACAGACTCGATATGATGCGAAGGGGGGAAAAGAAAATATAATTATAAACAGTCAATATTCGCATCGGCGACTCTGCAAAATCTTTAAATTTTTCTCCGGACAAAAACAACTCTGTTTGTCTCAGGAGCCATTTTAATACAGCCTATTCGCCGGATTTTAAAAATTTCGGGATCACCCGAAACACCATCCGGTGTAACAGATTTTATACAAAATCGTTCCCGGCCTGATTGGGAGATACTATTTTATCTCAACCTGGGCGCCAACCTCCTGCAGTTTTTCCACAGCGGCCTTGGCCTCAGCCTCCGGGATACCTTCCTTGACTTTTGATGGCGCATTGTCGACCAGATCCTTGGCTTCTTTCAAGCCCAGCCCGGTCAATTCGCGGACGACTTTAATAACCTGAATCTTCTTATCGCCGGCGGCATTGAGAACCACATCAAATTCAGTTTTTACGGCGGCTTCCGCACCGGCACCACCAGCCGCAGGAGCGGCGGCCGCAACCGGAGCCATCGGCTTTACACCAAACTTGTCCTGGATGGCTTTGGAAAGATCCGCCAGATCCATAGCCGAAAGAGAGGCTATTTTCTCAACAATTTCATTAATAACAGCATTCTCTGCCATTTCTGTATCCTTTCGATTTTATTCTCTAATTCATCTCTTGATTTAAGCCGTCGTCCGTTCAAGTCCAGCAGATGGGCTAAATCCACTGAGAAGCGTGACCCACGTTACGACCTTAAGCCCAACGTTTTTCAACCTTATCCTTTCGCCTGAGCCAGAGCCTCGACCGTTGCCATTAGTTCCTGGAAAACGGCATCGATTGACATAATCGTGGAACTGATCGGGGCCTCGACGGCAGCAATAATTTGGGACAGGAGAATCTCTCGGGACGGAAGTTCCGCCAGGCGGACGATATCAGTCCCGGGATAAATTTCTTTATCAAGGACAAAAGTCCGGATAACCGGTTTCTCTTTATCCTTAAATGAATCATATAGAATTTTGGCCGGAATCACGGGATCGGCCTTTGTAAAAGCAATGGCCGTTTGACCGGTGAGATGGCTTACAATACCATCAAACCCGGTTTCCTGGGCGGCAATTTTCAACAGGGTATTTTTGGCCACCAGATATGTGACCGAGTTTTCCCGAAGATTCTTCCTGAGAACCGTAATATCCGCCACATTGAGACCGGTGTAATCGGTTACAAAGATGGAATTCGATTCCTCAAGGTGTCTTTTTATGTCATTGACTTTTGCAATTTTTTCCGGTTTCGGCATATCAGCATCCTCTATTTCTTCATATCCGCCAGTATGGCTTGGTGATCCAGTTTCAGGCCGACCCCCATCGTGGAACACAGGGAAATACCCAGCATATATGTTCCTTTGGCCGAAGAAGGCTTGGCTTTAATAAGGGCATCAATAAAAACCCTGACATTCTCGGCAATCTGATCTTCGGAAAAGGATACTTTACCGACCGGAACAGCCACATTGGATTGGCGGTCGACTCGATATTCAATTCGACCTGCTTTCAGTTCTTTAATTGTCCGTTCCAGATCCATGGTCACCGTTCCCGACTTCGGGTTGGGCATCAGACCCCGGGCGCCCAAAATTTTACCCAGTCGGCCGACGACTTTCATCATATCCGGCGTGGCCACGGCAACATCGAAATCAATCCAGCCGCCCTGAATTTTTTCCACCAGTTCCTGAGAGCCAACAAAATCAGCCCCGGCCCGTTTGGCCTCCTCTTCTTTTTCGCCGGCGGCAAATACGAGAACCCGGATTTTTTTCCCGGTTCCATGCGGCAGGCTGACAGTCCCGCGCACCATCTGGTCGGCATGTTTGGGATCAACCCCCAGCCGCGCCGCCACCTCGACCGATTCGTCGAATTTTACGTAGCTGTTCTCCTTCATGATCTTGATGGCTTCATCAAGCGGATATGCTCTGGTGCGATCGACTTTTTCCCGATAACTCTGATACTTCTTTGATCTTTTCATAGGCTCCTATTCTCCCCGCAACCATTTCGTGAACGAAGCAGGTGCAATCGAATATTAATTATTTAATCCACGACCTCAATACCCATCGACCGGGCCGTTCCGGCCACCATCATCATTGCTGTTTCGACATTGGCGGCGTTCAGATCGACCATTTTCAGTTCCGCGATTTCGCGAACCTGTTTGGAACTGACCTTACCCACCTTATTGCGATTGGGTTCGCCGGAACCCTTCTGCAATCCGGCGGCCTTTTTTAAAAGCACCGAGGCGGGCGGTGTCTTGGTCTCGAAGGTGAATGATTTGTCGCTGTAAACCGTTATCAAAACCGGGGTTATAATACCGCCCAGGTTCTGTGTCCGGGCATTGAATGCCTTACAGAATTCCATTATATTAAGGCCGTGCTGCCCCAGAGCAGGACCCACCGGCGGCGCCGGATTGGCATTGCCGGCCGGAATCTGCAATTTGATTGTCGTTTCTACTTTCTTGGCCAATTTTTTATCTCCACAAACTCTGAATTTTCTTATGATTTCTGCTTGACAGGTTCAATTTGAAGAAAATCAAGTTCGACCGGTGTCGGACGCCCGAAAATCGATACCATAACCTTGATCTTTTTCCGTTCCATGTTGACCTCGCTGACAAATCCGGAAAAATCAGCAAAAGGACCATCAATTACTTTGACGGCATCACCGGCCTTATAAGGCACATCGGAAACCTCGGCCGTACGCGAGCTGTCCACCTGCCCCATAATCCGATCCACTTCCGATTTTTTCAACGGATGCGGTTTACCTCCTGCCCCGACAAAATTAGTGATACTCGGAGCATTGATAACCAGATTCTGAGTTACCCGGTCCAGATCCACTTCAACCAGAATATAACTGGGGAGGAATTTCTTGGTTGAGGTGGTTCTTTTCCCCTGTTTCATTTCCGTAACCTGTTCGGTCGGAATTAAAATCTGGCCGAATTTTTCCTGCAGACCCGAGGAAGCTATGATCGATTCAAGATACTTCTTCGCCTTCTGCTCATGGCCGGAATAAGTGTGAACGGCGTACCAGCGCAATGTCATAGGTCAGATAACCTCACCCAAAAATGGTTCCTGTTGCCATTGATAAAAGCCGATCAATGATTCCGATAAAAACCGAGATAATTACCGTGACAACAATTGTTACAATCGTGGAACCGATCAGTTCCCGGGTGGTGGGCCAGGTCACCTTGTTTAATTCGGCTCGGACTTCTTTTAAGAACTTGACTAATTTACCCATCTTTCACCTTATGTATTTGTACAGGCCAGGAGGGACTCGAACCCCCAACATCCGGTTTTGGAGACCGGCGCTCTACCAATTGGAGCTACTGGCCTAATACTTTTCTCCGGCCTACCGGGTTTCCTTGTGCAACGTATGTTTATTACAAAAAGGACAGAACTTCTTATATTCCACACGCTCCGGGTGCAGTCTTTTATTCTTGGTCAGATTGTAATTACGTCTCTTACAATCATTACACGCTATTGTTATCTTGTCTCTGGGCATATCCCTTGATCTTTCTAAAACGGTTTATTACTCAACAATCTCCGAGATGACTCCGGCGCCGACGGTCCGGCCGCCCTCACGGATCGCAAAGCGCAACTCCTTCTCCATCGCAAT
>JAFGTT010000004.1 GCA_016933955.1 Candidatus Zixiibacteriota bacterium | reverse complement strand
ATTGCGATGGAGAAGGAGTTGCGCTTTGCGATCCGTGAGGGCGGCCGGACCGTCGGCGCCGGAGTCATCTCGGAGATTGTTGAGTAACGGATATTCTACCTTATAGATTTAAAGGTTTTAATTTGTATGAGTGGCCAGAAAATTAGAATTAAGCTAAAGGCATACGATCACTATTCGCTGGATAGATCGACCAAGGAAATTGCTCGAACGGTTTTGCGGACGGGTGCTCGTATTGCCGGGCCTATTCCACTTCCGACAAAACGTACTGTATATACTGTTTTGCGCTCGCCGCATGTTGACAAGAAATCGCGGGAGCAATTTGAAACAAGAATACACAAGCGGCTGATCGATATTTATGAATCAACCCCGCAAACGGTTGACGCTTTGATGAAACTCGATTTGCCGGCCGGTGTTGATGTGGAAATAAAGACTTGAGGATGGTGCTCTGATGAATGAAATTTACGGAAAGAAATTAGGCATGACTCGGGTCTTTGTCGATGACGGTGAGGCGGTTCCCGTATCTGTTATCGAGGCCGGTCCCTGCATCGTGATAGACCGAAAAACGACCGAGCGCGACGGCTATGAGTCCACCAAGGTCGGTTTTGGCGAGAAAAAGGAAAAATATATCAATCAGCCGCAGCTGGGAGTATTTAAAAAGGCCGGGGTCAAACCGTCCCGTTATGTCAAAGAACTTCAGGCTGGCCCGGATATCAAGGTCGGCGATGAAATAAAAGTCGCCATCTTAAAGAAGGGGGAACGGGTTGATATTACCGGGATTTCCAAAGGCCTCGGTTTCCAGGGAGCCATGAGAAGGCACGGTTTCTCTGGTGCCCAGACTACTCACGGCCAGTCCGATCGGATGAGAGCGCCCGGATCAATCGGCTCATCATCGTATCCGTCGCGTGTTTTTAAAGGGATGCACATGGCCGGAAAGACAGGGAAAGATCGCGTGACTGTTCTTAATCTTGAGGTTGTGCAGGTTATCGAAGACCAGAATCTCCTTCTGGTCAAAGGTGCTGTTCCGGGTAAAAAGGGAACGTTGCTCAAAATACGAAAAACCAATAGGGCCCGGGAGATTGGCAGGTAATAATGGAAGTTAAAGTATATAACAAAGAAGGTGCTGAAATCGGCACGATGGCGCTGAACGAGGCCGTCTTCGGCGCAAAATCAAATCCATCTCTGGTGCACCAATACGTGGTGAATTATCTGGCCAATCAACGCCAGGGAACATCCAGTGTCAAGGGACGATCGATGGTCAGCGGTACCGGGAACAAGCCTTACCGGCAGAAGGGAACCGGTCGGGCACGGGCCGGAACGACGCGTTCGCCTCTCTGGCGAGGCGGCGGAATAATTTTTGGCCCGCAGCCGCGCTGTTATTACCGGAAATTTCCCAAACAGATGAAGCGGACGGCATTGCTTTCGGCTCTGTCCGATAAAGCTCAGAACGAAAGCGTTATGGTGGTCGAGGATCTTAATCTGGTGGAAATAAAAACAAAAACCATGTCCGGAATTCTTGATAAACTCGGTCTGGACCGAAAAAAATGTCTGATTCTCGATGAAGGTGAAAATCGCAATCTGGTACTGTCTGTCAGGAATATACCGAAGGTGCGCTACACCCGCGCTCCTTTGATCAATGCTTATGAGGTTGTCAACGCCGATGTTCTGGTTTTCACCCGGGCCGGCATCACCAAGATTGAGGAGGTATTCGGCCGATGAGAGATCCTCGTAATATATTGCAGCTCAATCTGATGACGGAAAAATCGTTGATGCTTAAGGAAGCCAATAACGCTTATATTTTCCGGGTTCATCGCCAGGCCAACAAGATTGAAATAAAAAAGGCTGTGGAAAAAGCCTTTAATGTCAAAGTAGATAAAATCAGGACCATGGTTATTCCGGGGAAGCCCAAACGTATGGGTATCTATGCCGGCCGGACCGGGGCCTGGAAAAAGGCTGTCGTGACCCTCAAAGAAGGGCAAAAAATCTCAGATTTTGAAAATATTTAAGTCAGGATACAGGTACTACGATGGGTGTCAAGAAATTTAAACCAACAACTCCTTCCCAGAGGTTCCGGACCGTTCCGACCTTCGAAGAAATCACTTCCATTGTTCCGGAGAAGTCCCTGCTGACGCCGATGAAAAAAAATGGCGGACGGAACAACAAAGGTCGGGTGACGGCCCGTCATCGTGGGGGTGGTCATAAACGTCATTACCGGCTAATTGATTTCAAGCGCGACAAGCATGACATACCGGCCCGGGTCGCCTCGATTGAGTACGATCCGAATCGCTCGGCGAATATTGCCCTGTTGCATTATGTTGATGGTGAGAAACGGTATATCCTGGCTCCGGAAGGTCTGAAGGTGGATGACGTGGTGGTTTCGGGGGAGAATTCTGAAATCCGCAACGGCAACTCCTTGCCGATTGGATTGATGCCGCTGGGAACCTTTCTGCATAATGTTGAGATGTTTCCCGGGTACGGCGGTATAATTGCGCGAAGCGCCGGTACTTATGTGCAACTGGTGGCCAAAGAAGGTCAGTTCGCTCATTTGAAGATGCCCTCGGGTGAAGTTCGTCTGGTTAAACAGGCCTGTTACGGAACGATTGGAACCGTCGGTAATGCGGATCATAAAAACCTTTCATGGGGTAAGGCCGGGGCCGCCCGCTGGCGCGGCTGGCGTCCCAAGGTCCGCGGGGTGGCCATGAACCCGGTAGATCACCCGATGGGCGGCGGCGAGGGCCGAAGCTCCGGTGGGCGTCATCCCTGTACGCCCTGGGGCAAGATTACCAAAGGACTGAAGACAAGAAGCAAGCGGAAATCGAATAAATATATTGTCGAATCACGCAAGAAAAAGAAGTAAATCTGGAGGAATAAATGCCGCGGTCATTAAAAAAAGGCCCTTATGTTGCAATCAAGCTGGCCAGGAAGATTGAACAGCTGAATCAGACGGGTGATAAAAAGGTCGTAAAGACTTGGGCGCGTCGCTCAACAATTGTGCCGGAATTTGTGGGTCATACGCTCGCGGTGCATAACGGTAACAAATTTATTCCTATCTATATAACAGAGAATATGGTGGGGCATAAATTGGGTGAATTCGCGCCGACTCGCACGTTTCGCGGCCATGGAGGGAAGCTGGTAGAGCGGACCTCCGCTATCAGAGGATAAGGGAGATATAGCAGATGCAAGCAACAGCACGAGTCAGATATTTGCGGATGTCCGCAAGAAAAATACGCCGGGTGGCGGAATTAATTAAAGGGCGCCCGGTAGAAGAGGCCTTGAATATTTTGAATTATACTCCCAAGGCTGCCGCCGAACCTCTGGCCAAGACGGTGAAAGCCGCGGCCGCCAATGCCATCGCCAGTGTCGGAACGGCCAAATTGAAAGCCGAGGATCTTTCGGTAACCCGCGTTTTTGTCGATGGCGGTCCGACCGCCAAGCGGGTGCGTTTTCAATCCATGGGGCGGGCCCATCGCATCCGGAAAAGATACTGCCATCTGACGGTTGAGGTCGAGGGCGAGCCGGAACCCGAAACTCCCAGAGCCCGCAAGGGCGGACGGAAAAAGGCGGTAGCTGAAGTGGCCACTGATGAAACCGCTGAAAAGACATCGAAAGGCCGGACCCGAAAAGCAAGGGCTAAAAAAGAAACCGCCCCGGCAGAAGCTGAAGAAAAAACGGTTGATATAGATCAGGCTAATGTTTCGGCGGATGCGCCGGAAACGGCAGATGATGAAACGACGGATAACAAGACGGACAAATAAGATAAGGAGATAAGCTTGGGACAGAAGACGCACCCAATTGGTTTTCGTTTGGGAGTCATACGATCCTGGAACAATAAATGGTATGCAGGACGGAAATTCTCCAATTTTATCTATGAAGATATGATGGTGAAGCAATACATCAATGCCAGGCTCGACAATGCCGGGCTGGCCAAAGTTGTGATTCTCAGGGCTCCCAAGAAGGTCACGGTCGATATTCATACCTCGCGACCGGGAATCGTTATTGGCCGTAAAGGGGCCGAGGTGGATAAGCTTCGCGAAGAATTACACTTGCTGACCAAGAAAGATATCTCCCTGAATATTATTGAAGTCAAGAAGCCCGAGCTCAACGCCCGGCTGGTGGCCGATTCCATTGCCCGACAGCTGGAGGGGCGGGTATCATATCGCCGGGCCATGAAAAAGGCTATTTCGGCCACAATGAAAATGGGTGCGGAAGGTATCAAAATCATGTGCGGCGGCCGGCTTGCCGGAAACGAAATTGCCCGTTCCGAAAAGTATATGGACGGTCGTGTTCCACTTCACACTCTGCGCGCGGATATTGATTATTCCACCGCCACAGCGCATACAACCTATGGATGTATTGGAGTGAAAGTATGGATTTGCCGTGGTATGGTTATGGGTGCCGGTGAGCTTGAAGCCAAAGAAGATATCGACAAATCCGGACCGGAGCGCCCGGAAATCGAAATGCCCGCACGGCGCGAAAAGATGCACCGTGAGGACAAATCCCGGAAACGCCGCCCGCGGGGACGAGTGCGTCGTCCCGGAGGGCGGGAAGGCGAAAACCAGGGTGACAAACGGTTCACCGGTCGTCCCGGTGGTGGACGACCATCAGGGGAAAACAGGGGCCGCGGCGGTGATCGGCGGCCGGCCGACAGGAAAAAAGAAGGCGACGAACCTTCCGCCGAAAGGAAAACAGATAGACCGGAGAAAAAGGACAGCTGAGGGCGCTTATAGGCTGGAGATGATATTATGTTAATGCCAAGCAAAGTCAAGTTCAGAAAGCAGCAAAGAGGACGGATGAAAGGCAAGGCCTATCGGGGGGGAGTGGTTTCATTCGGTGAATTCGGATTGAAGGCAATGGAGCCGGCCTGGATTACGGATCGGCAGATTGAAGCTGCCCGTATTGCCCTCACGCGATATATCAAGAGAGGCGGAAAAGTCTGGATTAGAATATTCCCCGACAAACCGGTCACCAAAAAGCCGGCCGAAACCAGAATGGGTAAAGGTAAAGGCGCGCCGGAATACTGGGTAGCGGTGGTTAAATCAGGTCGGATTATGTTCGAGGTCGAGGGTGTTTCCGAAACTATGGCCCGTGAAGCCTTTCGCCTGGCCGGTAATAAACTGCCTATAAAAACGAAATTCGTTACGCGTTCGGAAACGGAAGGGGCATAATTATGAAAGTGGTATCATTAAGAGATATGACCCGGGATGAACTGCTTAACAAGCGCCATGAACTGAAGGAAGACCTGTTCAACCTGAAAATGAGAAAATCCCTTAAAGAGCTAGATAATCCCCTGAAACTCCGCACCATAAGACGGGATATCTCCAAGATTGAAACGATACTGTCCGAAGACAGGCTGAATATACGCAAAATTGTCGATTCGCCGGTCTCGATCCTGGATGACGCCAAGAAGGAATCACCCGGGGAGCGGAAGGAAGAAGGCAAATAAGGAATAGATGGCTATGAAAAGAAATATGCGGAAGGTAAGGCAGGGCCGGGTTGTTTCTGATAAGATGAATAAAACCATCGTTGTCAGGATCGAAAGGACCTTAAGGCACCCTATTTACGAGCGCATTGTCAAAACATCTTCGAAGCTATATGCACATGATGAGACAAATGAGGCCCGGATGGGAGACCTGGTTCGTGTGATGGAAACGAGACCGCTGTCACTCAACAAGCGCTGGCGGCTGATTGAAATAGTGGAGAGAGCCAAATAAACCAGGCGTCGCCTTGATTATTCGGGAGCAGAAGCATGATACAGGAATATACAGATTTAGTAGTCGCGGATAACTCCGGAGCTCGAAGGGTGCAGTGTTTTCGCATCTTGGGAGGAACCAGAAAGCGATATGCCCGGCTGGGAGATATAATTGTGGTTGCCGTCAAAGATGCCATTCCCGGCGGGACGGTCAAAAAATCGGAAATATGTAAAGCGGTGATTGTGAGAACCAGATCCGAGACCCGACGCAAAGACGGTTCGATTATCAGATTTTCGGATAATGCCGCGGTGATTATAAATGAACAGAAAGAGCCTCGCGGAACGCGTATTTTTGGTCCGGTGGCGAGGGAACTCAGGGAAAAGCAGTTTATGAAAATTATCTCCCTGGCCCCTGAGGTATTATAAGGGTAGCATCCATGAGAATAAAAAAAGGTGATACAGTTGTAATCAGGCGGGGTAAATACCGCAGCCGCGAAGCGGGAAAGTACAAAACCGGCAAAGTGCTTCATGTCTTTCCGGCCAGTAGCCGTTTGATCGTGGAAGGCGTGAACATGATATCGCGTCATACCCGGCCGTCGCAGCGCAATCCCAAAGGCGGAATTGTCAAGAAAGAAGCCCCCATTCATCGTTCGAATGTGGCTCTTTTCTGCAAAAGTTGCTCTGCGCCCACCAGGATCAGTTACAAGGTGCTGGAAGGTGATGGCAAAAAAGAAAAAATCCGTCTCTGCCGTAAATGTGGCGAAGCAATATAGTGGGTGAATGACATGGCAAGGTTGAAAGAACTATACAAGGAAAAAATCGTTCCGAAACTGATGAAGGAAAATAATTACTCATCAGTAATGGAAGTCCCTCGGATTGACAAGGTTACCGTCAATATCGGGGTCGGCGAGGCGATCGGCAATGCCAAGGCGCTTGACGCGGCCATGGAAGATTTAACCAAGATTACCGGCCAGAAGCCGGTGTTTACCAAAGCCCGCAAATCGATTTCCAATTTTAAACTCCGCCAGGGTGCCCGTATCGGTGTAAGTGTTACCCTGCGCCGGGAACGCATGTATGAATTTCTCGATCGACTGATGAATGTAGCTATTCCGCGTATCCGTGATTTCCGGGGAATTTCGCCCAAATCTTTCGATGGCCGCGGTAATTTCAATCTGGGTATTCGCGAGCAGTTGATTTTTCCCGAAATCGATTATGATAAAATAGATAAGATTCGTGGCATGAATATTTCGATAACAACTACGGCGAAATCCGACGAGGAATGTCGGCAGCTTTTGACCGAGTTGGGAATGCCCTTCAGGAAGTAGGAGTAATTGTGGCAAAGAAGTGTTTATTGGAAAAGCAGAAAAGGCCTCCCAAATTCCAGGTCCGCAGATATAATCGCTGCCGCCGTTGCGGCAGACCCAGAGCCTATATGAGAAGATTTGGGTTATGCCGGATATGTTTCAGACAGATGGCGCTGTCCGGGGAAATCCCGGGAGTCGTGAAAGCCAGCTGGTAACGAGTAAGGGAGAATATAATCATGTCGATGACTGATCCTATTGCTGATATGCTGACCAGGATAAGGAATGCTTCAAAAGCCCGTAAAAAGGCGGTTGATGTTCCCAGCTCCAATATTAAAAAAGAAATTGCCCGGATACTGAAAGAAGAAAACTTCATCAAGGATATTCTTGAAATTCCGGACGGCCGGCAGGGAATATTGCGGGTTTACCTGAAGTATAGCCGTGAGGATAAGCCGATTATCAAGGGTTTGAGGCGTGTTTCGCGCTCCGGCCTGCGTAAGTATCTGGATATCGAAAACCTGCGCATAACGGCCAGAACCAAGGTCGGTATCACCATCTTGTCTACGTCACAGGGTATTATGACCGATATTGATGCTCTGAAAAATAATGTGGGCGGCGAGGCCCTTTGCACAGTCTGGTAAGCGGAGTATAGATATGTCGAAAGTTGGTAAATTGCCGGTGAAAATTCCCGGCGGCGTTAAGGTCAGCCTGGCGGATAACAAAATTGATATCACCGGACCCAAGGGAACACTGTCGATGCCGGTTCGCAAGGAAATTTCGGTGGAAGTAGAAGATAATAATATCGTGGTCAGCCGCTCATCCGATCTGAAGACTCATAAATCGTTGCACGGTTTAACGCGGGCCCTGATTCAGAATATGGTCGTCGGGGTGACAAAGGGTTATAAAATCGAGCTGGAAATGGTCGGCGTCGGCTACAATGCCCAGGTAAAGGGTAAGATCCTGGAACTCGCTCTGGGTTTTTCGCATCCTATCGTGGTGCGGCCCCCGGATGGAGTTGCCACGGAAGTCATCCCCAAGGAAAATAAGATTATCATAACCGGAATAGATAAACAATTGGTCGGACAAACTGCGGCCAAGATACGTTCTTTTCGCCCGCCCGAGCCTTATAAGGGCAAAGGTGTCAAGTATGTCGGCGAGAAGATTCGTCGTAAAGCAGGCAAGGCTGCCGGTAAATAAAGGTTGGAGAATATGCACAGGATAGAGAAATATCATCGACGGGCCAAACGCAAGGCGCGGGTCAGGGCAAAGATTTTCGGGACCACCGAACGTCCCCGATTGACCATTACCAAATCTTTAAATAATGTCCACGTCCAGATTGTTGATGATGAAAAGATGATAACGCTGGTTGCGGCCTCGTCTCTGGGTAAGGAGACGGCCCCGGGGCTGGCGGAAAAATCGAAAACCGAACAGGCCGGGTTGGTGGGTGAAATGATTGCGCGTAAAGCATTGGAAAAAGGTATCAAGAAGGTTGCCTTCGACCGCAACGGCAATATTTATCACGGACGGGTCAAGGCCCTGGCCGAAGCGGCTCGCAAGGCGGGTTTGGAATTTTAGTTGTGTCTTCAAATAAATGAGGTAGCGATTGGCTAGAATTGAAAGGGAAGGCCTCGATTTTGAGGAAAAAGTGATCGATGTCAACCGTGTGGCCAAAGTGGTCAAGGGCGGTCGGCGTTTCAGTTTCACGGCCCTGGTCGCGGTCGGGCAAAAAAACGGCAAGGTCGGTATCGGAACCGGCAAGGCCGCCGAGGTTGCCGATGCGATTCGCAAGGCCACCGAGTCGGCGCGTAAAAATATGGTCCAGGTAACCCTGACACCCGAGGGAACGATCCCGCATTATATTCTGGGTCGCTTCGGGTCTTCGACCGTCGTTTTGAAGCCGGCTTCACCCGGAACGGGTGTTATTGCAGGCGGGGCGGTTCGGGCGGTTCTCGAATCGGCCGGAATTCAGGATATCCTGACCAAGGCGCTGGGAAGCCGTAACCCCCATAATGTTGTCAAGGCAACCATGAACGGATTGCTTTCTCTTCGGTCTCGAGAGGAACAGGAGAAATACCGGATCGAAGGTTAAGGTCCCGGTATTACGAGGTTAGAAATGGCTAAATTGAAAATAACCCAGGTACACAGTACCATCGACCGCAATTACAAACAGAAACGAACCATAGAAGCACTGGGACTGGGGAAACTGCATCGCACGGTCATCCTAAATGATACGCCGCAGATCCGCGGTATGGTGAGAGCGGTTAGACACCTGGTAAATTGCGAAAAGGTGGAAGAATAATGGCACCGTTAGAAATATCCTCACTAAGGCCCGCCCCGGGTTCGAAGAAAAAAAGAATGCGGGTTGGACGTGGGCCCGGCAGCGGTAAGGGTAAAACAGCCGGCCGCGGTCATAAGGGTCAGAAGGCTCGTTCCGGCGGAAAGATCAAGGCCTGGATGGAAGGCGGTCAGATGCCGATTCAGCGCCGTATCCCCAAGCGGGGTTTTACCAATAACTTCAGGGAAGAATATCAGGTCGTCAACCTGTCCTCGCTGGGCCGGTGCGAACCGGGCGAGGTGACTCCCGAAACTTTGAAAAAACTGGGAATCATCAAGTCGACCCGCCTGCCCGTCAAGATCCTGGGTATGGGCAAACTCGAGTCGGCGTTAACTATCAAAGCGTCAGCCTTTTCAAAGTCTGCAGCGGAAAAGATAAAAGAGGCCGGCGGCAGTATTGAGGTGATATAGTGTTTGGTACTTTTCAATCGATATTCAAGGTGGAAGAACTCCGCAAACGGATTCTCTTTACCCTGGGTATTCTGGTGGTTTATAGAATCGGCGGTCATATCCCGACCCCGGGCGTCGATGGTTCGATGCTCCAGCAATTACTGGCCGGGGATACTATTTTCGGACTGCTGGACCTGTTTGCCGGAGGGGCTTTTGCCAAGGCGACCATTTTTGCCCTGGGTATTATGCCCTATATCTCGGCCTCGATCATGCTGCAGCTTCTCGGAGCCGTGGTGCCATATCTGCAGCGGTTGCAGAAGGAGGGCGAAGAAGGCCGGAGAAAAATCACCCAGTATACCCGTTACCTGACTGTTCTGATTGCCGCCCTGCAGGCCTTCGGAACCGCCCAGTTCCTGTCTTCCATTCAGGGTCCATCAGGTTCGGTGGTTCATATGCCATACGGTCAGTTTGTCATACTGACCATGCTGACTTTCACCTGCGGGACTATTTTCATCATGTGGCTGGGTGAACAGATCACCGAACGCGGAATCGGAAACGGTATTTCATTGATTATCTTTATTGGTATTGTGGCCCGATTCCCGGAAGCCGTAATTCAGGAAGTCCAGTATCTTTTCGCGGGAACCCGTAGTTTGTTCTTGGAAGTTGTACTGGTTGTTCTCATGGTTGGTGTTGTTGCCGCGGTCATCATGGTGACCCGCGCTCAGCGTAAAGTGCCGGTCCAATACCCGAAGCGGATTATCGGCCGCAAGGTATATGGCGGGGCCACCACCCATCTGCCGCTGTCGGTCAACTCGGCCGGTGTGATTCCGATTATTTTCGCCCAATCAATAATGTTTCTGCCGGCAACAGTTCAGCAACTTTTCCCCAATGCCGAGTGGATTTCGAATGTTGTTACCGATTTTCTCAATCCGGGAGGCTGGAGTTATTCAGTCATTTATGCTTTGATAATTATTTTCTTTGCCTATTTCTACACGGCTATTGTTTTCAACCCGATTGACATCGCCGACAACATGCGGAAAAACGGCGGTTTCGTCCCCGGTATTCGGCCGGGAAAGAAAACAGCCGAGCATATTGAACGAATTCTAACCCGAATCACTCTGCCGGGGGCCATATTTTTTGCCATAATTGCTGTTCTCCCGTGGGTGTTGATGGCGCAATTTGATGTAAATTATTTCTTCGGCGGCACGGGACTGCTTATCGTGGTTGGTGTTGCTCTGGATACTCTGCAGCAGATTGAATCGCATCTGCTCATGAGGCATTATGAAGGATTTATGAAAAAAGGCAAAATTCGAGGGAGATCGTACTGATGAATTTAATCTTCTTGGGTCCGCCCGGGTCCGGTAAAGGAACCCAGGCCAAAAGAATATGCAAAGAGTTGAGGATACTCCATCTTTCCACCGGTGACCTGTTGCGGGAGGCAGTTAAAAACGGCACCGAGTTGGGTCATAAGGCCCGGAAATATATGGAGGCTGGAGAGCTGGTTCCAGATTCACTGATTATCGGTTTGATTGAAAACAAACTTAAAAGCGGTGATCTGGATAAAGGTTTTATTCTGGACGGTTTTCCACGAACGGTTCCTCAGGCTGAAGCACTCAAGGAGATGTTTGCCAAAAATGATAAAGCGGTTGATCGCGCCATTCTTCTGGATGTTTCGGATAACGAGGTGATTAAACGTCTATCGGGCCGTTTTTATTGCCCTAAATGCAATGCCGGTTATAATTACCCGGCTCAGATGCCCAAAAAAACGGGTATCTGCGACCATGATGGCGAAAGGCTGTTACGCCGTCCCGATGATGAGGAAGATGTCGTAAAAAACCGCTTGGAAGTTTATAAAAAACAGACCGAACCGATTGTTGATTTTTATAAGAAGGAATCTCTGCTGGCCAGCGTTGATGGCGAAGGTAATATTGACTCCATTTTCACGGAATTGCTTCGGGTGGCCAGGGAGTCGGCATAAGAGTGATTTTTATTAAGACCGATGCCCAGATTGAAATAATGCGTAAAGCCGGCAGAATAGTGGCCAAGACCCTGGCTCTGGTCGAGAGAGAAATAAAGCCGGGGATTACCACCGCGGAACTTGACAAAATGGCTGAGGAATATATTTTGTCAGAGGGTGCCCGGCCGGGTTTCAAGGGATATCAAGGTTTTCCGGCGACGGCCTGTATTTCTATTGACGATGAGGTTGTCCACGGAATCCCTGGCTCCCGGAAACTGGTTGAAGGGCAGATTGCCTCGGTGGATCTTGGATGTATTGTCGATGGTTTTTATGGTGATGCTGCCGCGACTTTTCCAGTTGGGGAAATTTCTGAAGAAAAAAGGAAACTTCTCGAGGTGACCAGACGTTCTCTGGAGGCCGGGATTGCCCAGGTCAGGGATGGTGTTCGCCTCGGCGCGATTTCTTCGACCATTCAGAAAGTCGTGGAAGAGGCTGGTTTTTCGGTTGTCCGGGATATGGTCGGTCACGGGGTGGGGAAGAATCTGCATGAGGATCCCCAGGTTCCGCATTTTGGCCCGGCCGATGCCGGCCCGGTGTTAAAAAAAGGAATGGTTCTGGCCATTGAGCCCATGGTGAATATCGGTGATTATAAAGTCCATCAGAAGACCGATGGGTGGACAATCGTAACGTCAGATGGATCTGACTCGGCTCATTTCGAGCATACGGTTGCCGTCACCGCTGATGGGGCGGACATTTTGACTTTATTATAAGGAGTCTATGGCAAAAGAAGATACAATACAGGTGGAAGGCAAGATACTGGAACCATTACCGAATGCTATGTTTAAGGTCGAGCTTGATAACGGTCACGTTGTCCTGGCCCATATCTCGGGTAAGATGAGAATGCATTTTATCAAGATTCTGCCGGGTGACCGGGTGACCCTGGAATTGTCGCCATACGATCTTAGTCGGGGCCGAATTATATATAGATACAAATGATCTGATGGTTGCATGGAAGGTAAGGTATTATGAAGGTACGTTCGTCGATCAAGAAAAGATGTGAACACTGCAAGATTATCAAGCGTAAAGGCGTTTTGAGAGTTATCTGCAGTAAAAACCCGAGCCACAAACAGCGGCAGGGTTAGAAATTATTTAGTGTATTAGGAGGTCATTTTGGCGCGAATTGCCGGGGTGGATTTACCCAAGGACAAAAGAATAGAGGTGGGC
This sequence comes from Candidatus Zixiibacteriota bacterium, assembly GCA_016933955.1. Classification (NCBI taxonomy): domain Bacteria; kingdom Pseudomonadati; phylum Candidatus Zixiibacteriota; species Candidatus Zixiibacteriota bacterium. The sequence goes on along the minus strand of JAFGTT010000004.1, from coordinate 111,878 downwards.
CTGACATACATTTTCGGTATCGGCCAGACTTCGTCCCGCAGAATTCTTAGCATAACCGGTATCGACCCCGATACCCGGGTCCGTAAGCTGACGGAAGAAGACGTTGCCAAACTTCGTAATGTCATTGAAAGCGAGTTTAAGGTTGAGGGTGCGTTGCGCGGTGAAATCTCCATGAATATAAAAAGACTGATAGATATCGGCAGTTATCGCGGGCTCAGACATCGCCGCGGCCTGCCTGTCCGAGGTCAGCGTACCAAGACCAATGCCCGAACCCGCAAAGGGCCCAGAAGAACCGTGGCCGGCAAGAAAAAGGCTCCTACGGCGAAGTAATTATAAAGAGGTAAAACTGTGGCTGAACAGAAGAAAAAAGTCAAAATCAAAAAACGAATTGGCAAAATTGATAGTTTCGGGGTTGCCCATATCAAGGCCACCTTTAACAATACCATTGTAACCATAAGCGATTCACAGGGGCGGACTGTTTCATGGGCCTCGGCCGGCAAGGTCGGTTTTAAGGGTTCTAAAAAATCCACGCCGTTCGCGGCTCAGATGGCGGCCAAATCGAGCGCCACTGAGGCGATGGATGCCGGAATCCGTAAAATCGAAGTTTGGGTTAAAGGTCCCGGGGCAGGACGTGAAGCGGCTATTCGTTCGCTTTCCGCGGCCGGGTTAGAAATCACCGCCCTGAAAGATGTGACGCCGATTCCACACAATGGTTGCCGTCCGCCCAAACGGCGGCGGGTCTGATTGATAAATGAAATGTATCTGAGTTTTTGATAGGAGAAACATGGCTCGATATCGTGACGCTAACTGCAAGCTGTGTCGCCGCGAGGGCGAAAAGCTCTTTTTGAAGGGGCATCGGTGTGTGACCGATAAGTGCGCTTTCGAGAGAAGGGCCTTTGCTCCCGGACAGCATGGGCAGAGAATGCGCTATAAGGTTTCCGATTATGGAAAACAGCTTCGGGAAAAACAAAAGGTCCGTCGTATTTACGGTATTCTTGAAAAACAATTTCGTAATTATTTCGCCGAGGCCGACCGGAGAAAGGGCGTAACGGGGGAAACCCTTTTGCAACTCCTGGAAACACGCCTTGATAATATCGTTTATCGGCTGGGATTTGCACCGTCACGAAAAGCGGCCAGACAGCTGGTTCGCCATCGTCATTTTCTGGTCAACGGCCGTATTGTGGACATTCCGTCATTTCAGGTCAAACCGCATGACGTTATCAAGGTGAAGGATCGATCCAAGAATATGGATTCGATTCATTCGTCATTGAAGGAATTCGCCCAGACCGATGAACTCGGTTGGCTCCGGTTGAACAAGGCGGCACTCGAAGCGGAACTGCTGGAAATCCCCAGCCGGGGGAATATCCCCGTTTCCGCCAATGAGCAGTTAATCGTGGAATTGTATTCTAAATAGAAATTGATCAGCCTTATTGGAGGCTTTAGCCTATGAAATGGAAACCATTGCAGATGCCGAAAGAAGTCATTTCGGACCAGTCTTCGGCGACTGAAAACTATTCAAGGTTTATTTTCGAACCTCTCGAAAGGGGTTTCGGGAATACCCTGGGCAATTCACTTAGACGCGTCCTGTTAAATTCCATCCAGGGTGCGGCAGTGGTGTCAATAAGGATTGATGGCGCCCTGCATGAGTTCGACTCGCTTGAGGATGTCTACGAAGATATCACCGAGATCGTCCTTAATGTCAAAAAAATGCGGGTCAAACTGCATGCCGATGAAATGAAGACGGTTTTTCTTAAAATCAATAAAAAAGGAAAAATTACCGCCGGGATGTTTAATATCGATCCCGAGATTGAAATTCTCAATCCCGATCTGCATGTTGCCGAACTGGTCACGGATCGCGATTTTTCCATAGAAATCGATATCGATTCCGGGCGCAGTTATGTCATCGCCGAGCAAAATAAACGTCCCGATGCACCGGTCGGCACCATTTTCATCGACGCCCTGTTTTCACCGATCATCAAGGTCAATTACGAGGTCGAAAACACTCGGGTCGGTCAGCGAACCGACTATGATCGTTTGATAATGGAAATAACCACCGACGGTTCCATTACGCCGGAGGATGCCCTTTCGTTCGGAGCCAAAATTCTCAAAGATCATCTTCAGCTACTCATCAACATCGATGAGGAAATCGAGATCGAGGAGGAAGAAGAAGAAGACGAGGAAACCGTCAGGATTCGGCAATTGCTTCAAACAAGAGTTGATGAGTTGGAACTTTCGGTTCGTTCCTCAAACTGTCTCCGGGCCGCCAATATTCAGACTCTGTCCGATCTTGTCTCCAAAACGGAATCGGAAATGCTCAAATATCGTAATTTCGGACGTAAATCGCTTAACGAATTAAACGCCATTCTGGATGAATTGAATCTGTCATTTGGAATGGATATCTCCAGGTATCTGGAGACCAAGTCATAGAGGATTGAAATGCGACATCAGATAAAGGTCAGAAAACTAAGCCGAACCAAATCCCACCGGGATGCCATGCTTGCCAATATGGCTATATCGCTTTTTGATAATCGGACCATTGAAACGACCGAGGCCAGGGCCAAAGAGCTGAAAAAAATAGCCGATCGGTTAATTACGACAGCCAAAAAGGACAGTCTTGCGGCGCGGCGGGAAGTGGCCCGAACTATTAAGAATAAGGCTGTATTGAAAAAGCTGTTTAATGATATTATCCCGCATTTTAAGGAACGCCAGTCGGGTTTCACGCGTGTGATGCGGGTCGGTTATCGCCGTGGTGACAGTGCTGTGATATCAATGGTGGAACTTTTGACCCCAAAACCAAAGATTGAAAAAGAGAAAACCAAGAAGGAAAAGAAGGTCGCCAAGAACTAATCGATGTCGCTTTTGCGATAACTCATGATTTCAGGATACAACCGTTCCCGAAGGGGAGCGGTTTTTTTATTTGGAAATTCCATTTGCTATTTTCCGATCATTATCGTATAGTAAATTATCTTAAACGACAATATTAAGTGCGTTCTTTATTTGGTTGTGAGATAACCTCTTAGACTGCAAGCCAAATGGCCGTGTAAGGCTTGGCCGGCTTTGAAAGGAGTCCAACAATGACGGAAGGCAAAAAGGGAATGTCAAAAGGGTGTCTTATTGGTCTGATCATTCTTGGTGTAATAGCGGTTCTGATTATAGTAACCGGCATTGTCTGTTATATCTATCGGGATGAGTTGATCGATATGGGCATCAGTAAAATAACCGATTCTGTTGCGACCGAAATTAAGGCCAATCTTCCTGATGGCGTAACCGAAGAAGAGGTGGATGAGGTCCTGACCAAGTTCCGGCAATCAATTAAGGAAGGGAAAATCGACCAGGCGGAAATGCAGGCCCTGTCTTTGACCTTCAAGGATGCCACGGAAGATAAAAAAATCGATAAGGATGAAGCCCAGCAATTATTCGAGCAAATTAAAAAGGCCATTGAATAATATATTTTCAATCCTCTTGACTTTGATGATGGAGTGAATTCGGCACCTTTGGAGAGGATTTTCACCGGTTCAGTATTCAGGTGCTGAAATATTCATTTTAACCTGAAAAGTTGGGCATAAATTGGCATAATGTACGGTACAGCGGCGATTATCAGCGGTTACCTTCTGGGAGCCATTCCCTTTGCGCTGATTATTGCCCGGATGTTCGGCATCGGGGATATCCGCAGGGTTGGCTCCGGGAATATCGGTGCCACCAATGCCTGGCGGGCGGCAGGGCCGGCCGCGGGGATTCTGGTGGCTGTTTTCGATATTGGGAAGGGTGTTCTGGCTGTGTTACTTGTATCGATTTATCCCGATTCGTCGATTCCGGCGGAATACCTTAAGCTGATTGCCGGAATGGCCGCTGTTGTCGGCCATATCTTTCCGATTTTTTTGTTGTTTCGCGGCGGTAAAGGAGTCAATACCGCCTTGGGTGTGATGCTAACCCTGCTTCCTATCGAAGCCCTAATTGCCTTACTGGTTTTCATCCTGACCGTGTCGCTCAGCCGATATATTTCTCTGGGTTCCATTCTGGCCGCCTTCGCTTTTTTTGTCGCGGTTGTAATTGCTTGGAGCCTGAAACTGGCGGATATACCTATTCTTTATGTCCTGATCGCGGCGTTGTTGATGCTTTTAATTATTTTCAGCCACAGATCCAATATTAAAAGACTCCTGAATGGTACCGAAAACAGGTTTGCCATTCATTCCGGGCAATCAGCGGAAGGGAAGGGTGATAATGTCTGAAAAAATAGTGGTTCTGGGTGCCGGTAGTTGGGGAATTGCCATTGCTAATCTTCTTTCCGAAAACGGTCACCGGGTAATCATGTGGGAATTCAATAAAACCGATTTCGAATATCTAAAGAATAACCGCATGCATGAAAAGAAATTGCCTGGAATAACAATTGCCGATTCCATTTCGATTACCAATGATCTCGGAGATACTGTGGTCGACGCCGCCTATATCGTTCTGGCCATTCCGGCTCAACGAATCAGGGCCGTCTGTCTGTCTCTGAATAAATTTCTAACTGGCCCAATGGGTTTTATTAATCTGGCTAAAGGTATCGAGATGGAAAGCCTGATGAGAATGTCGGAAGTCATTGAATCCGTCATCTTCCCGGAATATATAGCCAATGGCCATGTTGCCACCCTATCCGGTCCCAGTCATGCCGAGGAGGTCGCCCGTCATATCCCTACCAGTGTGGTGGCGGCCTCCGTGGATGTAGATTACGCCCGCCGAATCCAGCATCTTTTTAATAATCGTCATTTCCGAGTCTATCGCTCCGGCGATTTGATTGGTGTGGAACTTGGCGGAGCTCTGAAGAATATCATTGCCATTGCTTCCGGCGTTACCCAGGGGCTGGGTTTCGGGGACAATACCACCGGGGCTTTACTGACCCGGGGATTGGCCGAGATCACCCGGATGGGTGTCAAACTGGGAGCCGACCCACTAACCTTTGCCGGATTATCGGGGTTGGGCGACCTTATAACGACTTGCATTTCCAGACATTCCCGGAATAGATTTGTCGGCGATCGAATCGGGCGGGGTGAGATCCTGGCCGATATTCTGGCCGGGATGGCAATGGTGGCCGAAGGGGTTGATACCTGCCGTTCGGGTTATGCCATGGCCGGGAAATACGAGGTGGAGATGCCAATAACGGTCGAAGTGTATCGAATTCTATTTGAAAATAAACCACCGGGTGAAGCCCTTGCCGACCTGATGGGGCGTTCTTTGAAAGAGGAAGTCTGGAGCTAAATCCATAGAGGTGAGTATGCCACGCCGCAAAACCAAAACCGAAGAGAAGCTCTATTATTCAATCAGCGAAGTGGCCCGGATAACCCGACTGGAGCCATATGTTCTTCGTTTCTGGGAAAAGGAATTTCCAATGCTGAAACCCAGAAAAAACCGGGGCGGGAATCGCATTTATCAGAAAAGCGATATTGAAATGATTAACCGGATCAAGCATCTTCTTTACAAGGAAAATTATACCATTGAGGGGGCGCGCAACCGGTTGAAAGAAATCAAACCAACCCCCGAGAAAAAAGAGCTGCAGGCAACCGCCAGGTACCTGACTATCATCGGCGCCATTAGAAAAGATATCGAGGATTTACTGAAACTTTTCCCTTGCCTTTTAGGGCTGTTAATTTACATTGTGCATACCGTCGGGGCGTAGCGCAGCTTGGTTTAGCGCACTCGCTTGGGGTGCGAGAGGTCGGCAGTTCAAATCTGCTCGCCCCGACCATTTTTCGCCGCAGATCATGAATAAAATTTCCGGAAAAACACTGGTTTTAGTTCCCGCTTACAATGCTGCCCCGTACCTTTCCGATCTGGTCAACCGCGTAAGAAAAGCCGCTCCCAATATTGATCTGTTGATTATCAATGATGGTTCCCTCGATAACTCCGCCGAAGTTCTTGAAGATCTTAATGTTACGTTCCTGTCAAACGATACCAACCGGGGGAAAGGGTATTCCCTTCGCCGCGGGTTGGACTACGCTATCGATAGGGGGTATGAATATGTTCTTACTCTCGATGCCGATCTCCAGCATCTCCCGGAGGAAATCCCGAATTTTTTAAATCATCCCCAAAAGGCCGATCTTTATATCGGTACCAGGACCCGGCACGGATCAAACATGCCGGCCATGAGAAGGCTCTCCAATAAACTGACCTCTGGAATCATTTCCTTTTTATCCAAAAATCGAATCAGCGACAGTCAATCCGGCTATCGGATGATTTCAACTGAATTGCTTAAAAGAATAAAAATAGATTCTGATGGCTACGATTTCGAATCCGAATTTTTATTCAAGGCGGGTCGGCTGGATATCAGAATCGTCGAAATACCGATTTCCACTGTCTATGCCGGTTCCTCGTCCTATATCGACCCGGTTGCCGACACCCTGAGATTTATCCGACTGACATTGAAAAGGATATTTTCGTAAATATTTATAAAACAATCTGGAATTAAGATGAGAAAGAAATGTATGCAGATTCTTATAACAAATGATGATGGTATTTACGCCGAGGGTATCAACGCTCTGGAAAGAGAATTAAGCAAGATCGCCAGCGTAATCATGGTTGCTCCCGATAGAGAGCAGTCAGCCTCCAGCCATTCGTTCACTCTTAATCGGCCCCTGCGTATTTACCAGCGCGGTCCTAACCGCTATACCTGCGACGGCACTCCAACTGATTGTGTCATGCTCGGTGTTCACGGTATCATGAAACACCGGTTACCCGATCTTCTTATTTCTGGTATAAATCATGGAGGGAATATGGGTGAAGATGTTACTTATTCCGGGACTGTTGCGGCGGCAATTGAGGGTTCGATTCTGGGTATTCCTTCGCTGGCCGTTTCCAATACGGATACAGAGCGAATTGCATCATATACTGCGGCCGCCAAATTTATCGCCAAATTCGTCAGTCAACTGGATCGCTTTAAATTACCGGTTGATACCTTCTTGAATATAAATTTCCCGATGCTTATGGGAAATCGTTTTATCAGATACCGCTATACCTGTCTGGGAAAACGCATTTATAACGATATCGTAATAGAGAAAACCGATCCGCGCGGAAGAAATTATTACTGGATCGCTGGAGAATCAGTTTGGAATGATGTGGAGGGTTCCGATTTCGAAGCCATTTCGTTGGGAGCCGTTTCTATCTCGCCTCTCAAGGTTAATTTTTCTGATCTGGATGAATTGGAGAAGATGCGACCAATCAGGTTAAAATTTTAATTAGTCAAATCCACGCGATAAATAACTTGACTTCGGGGGCCGATTATGTATAATGAAATTCTACTTAAATCGGGGCGTAGCGCAGTTTGGTAGCGCACTTGGTTCGGGACTAAGGGGTCGCTGGTTCAAATCCAGTCGCCCCGATTTAATTGAAGGACAATCTGTAGTATCGAAATTTCATGGGACACATAAAATGGCAGGAAAGGCACGGCCGATTATAGGTGTTATCGGAGCCGGGCAATGTCCATCTGAAATAAGTCAAATGGCGGAAGCAGTTGGTCGGGCCATTGCCCAAAAGGGGGGAATTTTGGTTTGCGGCGGCCGGGGAGGCATTATGGAAAGCGCCGCAAAAGGAGCCCGGGAAAACGGTGGAATAACAATCGGGATTTTGCCCGGATCGTCGCGAAATGAGGCCAATCCGTATATCGATATAATAATTCCTACAGGTCTTGCGGAAGCCAGAAATCTTGTTATTATTAATACAGCCGACGTGGTTATTGCTCTTCCGGGAAAGTATGGGACGTTATCCGAAATGGCTTTTTGTCTTAAGGTTGGTAAACCGCTTTTATCTTTGGGGGCCTGGGATATTTCAAAGGATATAGAGAAATTCGAATTTCCGGAGGAGGCTGTGGCCAGGGCTTTTGATCTGGCCGGAAAATAAAAATGACAATGATCGGAGCGAAAATAAATATTCGGGGAGTCGTTCAGGGAGTCGGGTTCCGCTTCTGGACCCTGAGAAAGGCGCAGGATTATGGTTTATCGGGATATGTTGCTAATCTTCCCGATGGTTCCGTGGAAGTCAAGGCCGAGGGCGAGCGGGGCCTGATTGAGTCTTTTCTTGCGGATCTTAAGGTTGGTCCCAGTTATTCCCATGTAAGCGATCTCAATCTTGAATGGTATGAACCGCCTCGCGGATTTGAAAATTTCAGTATAAGGCATGGAGACTATTGATGATTGATTTTAAAACTGCTATTCGTTCCATACCGGATTTCCCCAAAAAAGGGATTGTATTTCGGGATATAACCACGCTTTTACTTAATCCGGAAGCCTTTCGGACAGTCCTGGACAAAATGCAGGATTTTTGTCTGGATAAAAAAGTCGATTACGTTATTGGGATTGAATCCCGGGGATTTATTCTGGGAGGCGCCCTGGCCGATCGGCTGGGAGTCGGCTTTATTCCCATACGTAAGAAAGGCAAACTGCCCGGGCAAACAATCCGTTATGATTACCAGCTCGAGTATGGCGCCGACACCATTGAAATTCATGCCGATGCCTTAAGTCAGGGACAATCGGTTTTGATTGTCGACGATCTGGCGGCCACCGGAGGGACCCTTGCGGCGGCGGCGGGCTTGGTCGAAAAAACCGGCGCCGAAGTGGCCGGGATTGCATTACTGGTCGATTTAGCCTATTTGCCCTGGCGGGAAAAGGTCAATAAATACAAGGTTTTAAGCCTGGTTACATACGATTCGGAATAAAATTCCGCGCCCCCGTAGCTCAGAGGATAGAGCAGTGGTTTCCTAAACCATTGGTCGCAGGTTCAACTCCTGCCGGGGGTAGTTTTTTTGCTTAAGATTCCTGCTGATATAGGATTTTATGATATTGGGCCGTATCGTTTCCGGGTCTGGCCGCCCGATTTCATCGATTCCCAATTGAAATTCTGCTATTCCCTTGATTGAGGGGATTTTAATAAGGAGTAATATCCAAAAAAAATTTGACATGTAGGGGGGCGATTGTTATATTTTCCGTCTGATGTTTTATGAGGTTATGCGTCTGTTATTAAGATAATGAAATGAAATATCCTATTATGGGAGGCTCGAATATTATGAAATTGTCGTTGTTCAAAGTTGTCATCCTATTATCATTAATCCTCGCAACGACAGCCTTTGGCCAGCAGCAGGGTCTGACCTTTAATTTTTTTGGCGGCGGTGCTCGATCTGAGGGTATGGGGCAGGCGTTTACGGCGGTTTCCGATGATGCCACGGCGGCCCGATGGAATCCGGCCGGGTTATATGTTCATGAAAAAACTCTTATGGTCTTCAGTTATGCCAGTCTGATGCCGCGCGGAGAATATTCATTTTATCCATATAATTCGGGCAGCAGGGTTGATGTTTTTGACCATTCCGGGAATTTTGGTTCACTGAGTAATTGGTCTATAGTAACGCCGTTACGAGTTAAGGGACACCATGTGGTCGCCTCGGTCGGCTATAATGATGATTTTGATGTCTATTATAAATTTGGAGAAAATCTTTTTGGAGATTGGACCGGGGAAAATCCCAATGCATTATTTGAGAAGCATGGTCGGATCAGCAGTCTCAATCTGGGTATGGGGACGAGAATTTATCAGAATATTTCAATCGGGGCAACCGGCAACATCTACACCGGTAAAGTCGTTACCAATGAAGGCCGTTATTATTATCGCGATGTTGATTACAATAATGGTTATGCCACCTATGCCAGTAATGTAACGGTTTTGGATTCAACCTCGTTTTCCGGTTTCAACACGACTCTCGGAATTCTCTATTCCGGTGATAATTTCCGGGCCGGTTTCACGGTGAAAACGCCATTTAATCTTGATGGTGAATCGGATACATCGCAATACCGGATTTCCACCAGAAACGGGGTTGGGATCATTCAGGATGATTGGAATATCACCGGATTCGGTATATTTAAGACCGATACAATTTATGTCGATAACAGAACCTTCAAAATTGAAATGCCCCTGATGATGACCATGGGTATGGCCATGAACACCGATATCAAACTTCTCGGCAATCTGCTGGGAGTTCAGGATGAATCTCTTCTTTTATCGGCTGATGTGGAATATCGGAAATTCTCGGATAGAATGATAAAGAACCTGGTTAATTTTGTTATCAACGCCAACGGCGATCGAATTGAAACTTATGAAATCAGAGATCCTAATTGGAGTGATGTCTGGCAGGTCAGGTTGGGTGCGGAATATTTATTCAATACCGGTTTCGGCGAAATACCAATACGTCTCGGTTATCGTAATGAATCTTATCCCCAGGGTGATATCGCCTCTTATTCCGTTGAATATGTTAATGAACGTGATCAGGTTGGTGATACCACTAACACATTGAAAGTATTCTATGTTTTCGATTACGATAAGGGCAATACGACGGGATATAGTCTTTCTTTCGGGACGGGTATTCACTGGTCTCGGATTTTGCTTGATTTCGCCTATACATATACCACTTACAATCAGATGATTTATGTCAGCGATAACGTGTTGCGTTCGGAAAATGACTGGAAGAATCATCATCTCAATTTTTCCTTTACAGGGTACTTTTAATCAACAAGGAATTTATACGGGGCCGGCTTTCGGCGGCCCCTTCATATATCAGGGTAATGGAAGTTGACAGGGGCGCCGATAAATATTGTAACCAGGTGTAAAAAAGAAAGAATCAATGGCGATGCGAAATAAGGTTAAAATTACCAAGCGGCAGATTAAGGAAGACCGATTCACCACCAATATGCTTCTGGCCAAAGACTGGATTATGGAAAACTGGCAGATGGTGTCGATTGTGGCGGCAATTGCCGTTATTATTATTGTGGCGGTGGCATACTTCATAAATGTCGGCAAATCCCGGGAAACGGAGGCGTCGGATCGTTATTATCGGGCGATGGCGGAATTTCGGCGTCAGAATTACCAACCGGCAATTCTGGAATTCACGAGTATTGCCGATGATTACAGCGGCCAGATTGCCGGACTGGCTCAGTTTAATCTGGCCAATGCCCATTTCGAAAGCAAAAACTATGATGAGGCGATAACCAATTTTCAAAAGTATATCGATAAATTCCATGGCGATAAACTGATGACGGCCTCAGCCTACGCTGGGATCGGAGCCAGCCTGGAGAATAAAAGCGAATTCGGGGCGGCCGCCGATAAATTTATGGAGGCAATCAATTATTATCCGGATTCACCCGGTGCTCCAGATTATTACCTCGGGGCGGTACGCAATTACGTGATGGCCGGCGATGCCGACAAAGCCGATAAAACATTGAAAGAACTCCAGGAGAAATTCTCGGGTTCAAACCAGGCCCGTTCCGCTACCAGGTTGGTGATGCGCCTTAAAATCCAATAGAGTTTTTAAATCATGCCGGGGGATACCAGATTAAAGGTTGCCTTTCTCTGGCACATGCATCAACCGTTTTATCTTAATCCGGAAGATAATAAGTTCTTTATGCCTTGGGTTCGATTGCATGGGCTCAAGGATTATCTTGATATGCCGCTTCTGGCCGCGGAAAATAATATCAAGGCCACTTTTAATCTCGTTCCGTCACTTCTGGATCAGATAGAAATGTATTGTCGGGGATACACCGATCGTCACCTTGAATTATCACATATTCCGGCCCGGCAACTTCTTCATGAAGAAAAAAGGGAGATTCTTCAGACTTTTTTCATGGCGCATTACCCGACCATGATCGAACCCTATCCGAGGTATCGCCAGCTTTATCGGAAAAAAGATAGCTGTGGCAGTGATATTAATCTGGCCTGTGAAATATTTTCGACTTCGGAGCTTCGAGATCTTCAGGTATGGTCCAATCTGGTCTGGATCGATCCCATGTTTCGCAACCGTGCTCCCATTCAGGATCTATATGAAAAGCAGCGTGATTTCACCGAGGAGGAGAAAAGCCAATTGCTCGGGTTTGAAATCGAATTGCTGAAAGAAATTATTCCGACCTACCAGAGGCTGTACAAAGAGGGGAAAATCGATATTTCCTTTACTCCCTATTATCACCCGATTCTGCCTCTTTTAATCGATACTGACTCGGCCAGGGAAGCGATGGCGGATATCCATTTACCGGAGAACAGATTCAGGTATCCGGAAGATGCGACCTGGCATATTGACCGTGCGGTTGAAAGATATCACCAATTGTTCGGAGGAGAGCTGGCCGGGATGTGGCCATCGGAGGGATCGGTGTCCGAGGATGCCCTCGGTCTGATTTCGAAAAGAGGAATTCGCTGGGTGGCCACCGATGAGGAAATTCTGTATAACTCACTCCTGAAATCCGGGTTAAGCAAACGGGACTTTTCGCCACATCAGGTATATTCCCTTGAGGGCATTCCTGGAACGAAAATGTTATTCCGTGATCACGGGTTATCGGATAAAATCGGCTTTGTATATTCGGGCTGGGAAGCCGAGCGGGCGGTCAGTGATTTTATCGGGACCATTAAAAGCATCCGTGATTTCTATGGCGATAGAGCTGGCAACTGCGTTATCCCAATTATTCTCGATGGAGAAAATGCCTGGGAATATTTCCCTGATGATGGTCAGGATTTCCTGCGCCGATTATACCGGGGTCTTGGGGAGTGCAATCATGTTGAAATAGTATCGATGACCGAGGCGGCCGATTGTCTTAAGCCCATAACTCTGCCGTCTCTTTTCCCCGGCTCCTGGATAAACCATAATTTCCGGATATGGATCGGCCATAATGAAGATAATCAGGCCTGGGATTTCCTCTATGAGGCTCGACGCGCCTTGGTTCATTATGAAAAAAGCCACCCCAAGGCCGATCCGGGCAAAATCAAAGCCGCCTGGGAAAAACTCTATATAGCCGAAGGATCGGACTGGTGCTGGTGGTACGGCGACGATCATCTGGGTGCCCATAACAGCCTTTTTGACCGGTTGTTCCGTAGGCACCTGATGGCCATGTACAGAACGCTCGAACTTGAGGTGCCTCCAGAATTAATGATGCCGATTCACCGCGCCAGAGTGGATTCATTTATTACTCCTCCCGAATCCTTAATTACGCCCCGGCTCGACGGTCTTTTGACGCATTATTATGAATGGACTGGCGCCGGGTGTTATGATTGTGTCAAAGCGGGCGGCGCCATGCATCGCGTGGAACTGATAATTAAAGCCGTCTATTTTGCCTTCGATTATGACTTCTTTTATATTCGTCTTGACTTTGATGACAATTTTGGTTTAGTTGGCAAAAATAAATTTAGAATCGTATTGGATTTTAAAGATATCGGTATCAGGGAAATCCCCCTGGAAAAGACGGTGGAGAAGGATCTCGGCCAGACGATTTTTTCATTTAAACAGATTCTGGAAGTTAAAATAGGTAGAAAGACATTAACAGATACCGGATGCGGTAGAATAGGCTTTTTCGTATTGTTCTATTCTGAAAACGAATTGATGGAAAAGTGGCCCTTTGGCGGGCCAATCACCGTTACTCTACCGGAACGGGATAAAGAAATCTTCTGGCAGGTTTAATCAGCGAGGCAATTATGGAAGATTCATTCTTTGGCAAAGATGAAAACCAGGGTGGTCAGACAGAAATACCGCGGTTTGAGGAGGCCCAGGATGTTCGGGATGATTCCACCTCGAGTCTCGACCGGGACAGGGGATTAATTGCGGCCATTTTATCCTATATACCGTTTCTCTGCCTGATACCGTTATTACAAATGCGCGATAACGAACAGGCTCGCTTTCACAGCCGGCAGGGATTGATACTTTTTCTTATTGAGCTTATGGCAGTTCTTTTCCTTATTCCGGGATTGTCAAGTATGTTCTGGAAGACAATTATCATCGCGGCTCTTGGGGCCTCGGTAGCCGGTATCATTCTGGGGATTCAGGGTCGTAAATATAAATTGCCATTGATCGGCGACCTTGCCGAGAAAATTAATCTGTAGTAATTTATATTTATTTTCTTAACCCATAAGAGCTACTCAATCCCTTGAAATTTAAATCAATTTTATGCTGGTAATTCAGCATAAAATTATTTATATATCACACCTATAGCGGAATCGGTACAAAACCAAAGTATATCTCGATTACTACCTGTTACTTCTGTAAGTGACTGATAGTCAAGGCCGATTTTGAAAAAATAAATACATTATTTGTAATATTTTTGTTGACAATAGGTTATATAAAGATATATGGTTATAAAAAAGTATGGGGCAAAACCAATATTTGGTTAAATGATATGGCCAAAAAGCCGACATTATCAATAGGTATGTTCAATATTTGAACCTTAAATGTAAGGTCTAATATTACAATGACTTATTGTCTATGTCGGGGCTAAAGAAGGATATATGTTCATGGAAGGTGCAGGCGGGTGGATTTTTGGCCTGGACAGGGATGTTGATTTTTTTTAGGGGTGGAGATGGGCGAGTCTAAAAACTGCCGTAAGTCTTTGCATTTTAATACCATAGATTGTCATCAAGGGGCTTTCAATATTTTTCTTCACATTTCTTTGTCTTATCTGGGATGGGCATTTCCATTGCAATTCTTATCCAATAAATTATAGGGAAATGCAGAGGGTAATTATGTCGCAACGAAGTCTTTTCAAGATTCTGGTCATCTGGGGTTGTCTTATTCTGGTGACCGCCCTTCTGGGCAGAACATCAATAGCCGCCGGTAGCGGAGAGGCCATGGCGGAATTTCTTAATATCGGGATTGGTGCCAGAGCGGCCGCCATGGGAGGCGCTTTTTCTTCGGCGGCCGATGATGCGACCGCCTCGTACTGGAATCCGGCCGGCCTTGTGGAAGTAACAAATCTTCAGTTAGCCCTGTCTCATTTTTCGTGGTACCAGGATCTCAGTTATGAATATTTGTCGATGGCCTACCCGGCCTCCGATCGATTGACTCTTGGTTTGGCCTTTTCCTACATGAATTATGGTGATATTGAGGGCTATGATCAGTATGATGCTCCTACCGGGAGTATCAACGGCACCTATGATCTGGCGACAAGTTTTTCAGCCGGATACAGGGTTGGTGAATATTTTTCCCTCGGTTCTGCCGTCAAATATGTGGTAATCAGTCTGGCTGATCAATCGGCTTCAGCTCTGGCTGTGGATCTGGGTGCCAGATATCACACCGATCTTTTCGCGGCGGCAGTGACGGCCATTAATCTGGGACAGAAAATCAAATTTGATCAGATTGAGGAGAATCTTCCGGCCGGTATAAGAGCCGGGGTGTCAATCCGACCTCTGGGATCGTCTTTTCTGGCTGCTCTGGAAGTCGAGAACCAGTTTTACGGCACGATGAGTGTGAAGAACGGTTTTGAATGGAACTACGAAGGCAAATATTTTATCCGGACCGGTTATGCCTATTATCCCAACCAGGATGAACGCGAGTTTGGGCAGTCGCTTTCATTTGGCGTTGGGGCTCTTTTTGGCCCGGCCCGATTGGATTATACTTTTTCTCCCCAGGAGAAATTCAGTTCCGAGAATCTACATCGATTCAGTGTCATTCTTGATCTGTAAGACAGGTCTCAATCTATAGTTGTATGGGCCGGAATTCGATTTCGGCCTTTCTTTTTTCGTGCAATTCTTTTCGTATGTTATGCGCAATTCATTGCACGTATTGTGTTGAGTGCTTCAGGAATTCACACCATAATTTTCTTTGTTAGAGTTTTATTACAGGATTGCCATAATATTAACAATTGCAGTTGTGGCTGTAAGTGATTAACAGACAATCTATTATGTGGCAGATTCCTTATTTTTGCCGGGATTTGCCGCAAAAATGGCCATTTGGGGTGTTTGGGCAATTTATTTGCTGAAGATTCATCTGAGTGATTAAAGTATTCTAAAATAAGAAAATTAATACCGTTACAGCTGATATCGAATAATGAACGAAAACCGGATTAACAGCAGTATAGAAACCAAGGCGACTCCTTCCATTGCCATCCCCTCAACCATGGTTGGATACGGGCGGGTTATCAGTCTGAATCGTGGTGCCATTTCTGCCAGTAAGCGGCGGCAATCGCCCGGCGAATTGGCCAATTTCTATTATGGGGAAATAACAACCGGTATTTTATTTCTTTTGGCTCTGATTTCATATACTTTGATAATTCCGGAGGGAGTCTCGAACCCTTTAAAATATGTTGTTGGTATGATTGACAAATTATTCAAAAAGGTTCTGGATATTTTCGGATCGATTCTGGGTCTGATACTGGCCCTTCCCATTTTGGTAGTCATACCGATTTTGATTAAACTTGGTAGTCCCGGGCCGGTGTTTTACACGCAGGAACGCGTCGGTATCAATCGTCGCCGTCGCAACCGCAGACTATATAGGACCGACTCCGATGAAAATCGTCGGTCGCGTGACCGGCGGCGTGTCGATAATTTCGGCAAACCTTTTAAGGTTATAAAATTTCGTACAATGGTTCAGGATGCAGAGAAAAAGTCGGGACCGGTGTGGGCGACCCAAAATGATTCTCGCGTGACCCGTTTGGGGCGTTTCATGAGAAAGACCAGAATCGACGAGATTCCCCAATTGATTAATGTTCTCATGGGCGATATGTCATTGGTTGGCCCGCGTCCGGAGCGTTCGGTGTTTGTCCGGGATCTTAAAGAGAAAGTCCCCAATTATGGCGTTCGCCTGCGTGTGAAACCGGGTGTTACCGGATTAGCCCAGGTGAGTAGCGGCTATGATTCCTCGATTGAATCGGTTATCACCAAGGTGAAGCATGATGTCAATTATATCCGTAACTGGTCAATCCGGAGCGATTTGAAAATCCTTGCCCGAACAGTGTTGGTTGTTTTGACGGGCAAAGGTGCCTGCTGAGTGAATAAATTTGAACGCCGCATCACTCTCTTTGATGCGGCGTTTTTTATTTGTTGAATTATTGTTTGGATTATTTTATTTTTTTCCGATTAGATTGATAAAACAAGGAAGTGGGTTTTATTATGTCATCCAAAGGGAGTTTGATTCTGGCCCTTATCATTATTATTCCTCTGGTGTCGGCGGCCCAGGATAAGCAGGCCGGGTTGACAGTTACTTCTAATCCGCAGGGTGCTGAAGTTACCTTGAAAGGAAATCTGACCATTATTGGGGTTACTCCAGTACAATTCCTTCAACCCCTGGACGGAAAGTATAATATACAGGTAAAAAAATATGGTTTCGAAACCTATAAATCGACTCTTTATCTTCAACGCGATAAAATCTCCAGTCTGTCGGTCAATCTGAAAGCCAAAACGAGATTCAAAGGATTTGCCCGATCATTGTTTATTCCTGGATGGGGCCAATATTATGCTGACCGGAAATTCAAGGGCGGGATATTTACCGTTCTAGCCATTGGTGCGATAGGCAGTTTTTTAATCGCCGATGCCGATTATAATGACAAGGTCGATCGCTATGAGGACATGGAGGTGGAATACAATAACTTGACATCCTATGGCGAAAAGGAGGCTCTTTACTCGACCCTGGCCGAGGCACGTAAGGATGCTTATGATGCCGAAAGTCTTCGAAGAATAACCATTGGAGCCGCAATTGCGGTCTGGAGTTTAAACCTGCTCGATATTCTGTTTCTTTTCCCCGAAAATGAGGGACTTTTATCGGTTGATAATATTACCGTTAAACCAGATCTAAAACAGGGGGGAGCCCAGGTCATTTTAAGTCATAGATTTTGATGATGGGGTGAAGATATGAAGAATCTAATAGTATTATTGTTGATTATTCTAATGGTGGCCGGATGCAGTCGGTATATAGAATCTGAAAATCTTGATTTTGACCTACCGGCTGAACCGGTAATTCCCGATGCCGTAAAAATCTTGCACGCCGGTGACGGCGTGGTTCTGATCTGGGAAACCGTCGACATATCCGATGATATCTCTTATCGAGTCTATTATTCCGAGGATACGCTGGATACAAGCTACATTCTCTGGGAAACCACCACTGATACATCATCACTAATCACCTCTCTTACTCCGGGGCGAGTGTATTATTTTGCCGTGGCATCGGTTGACTCGAATGGGCTGGAAAGCAATAAGTCCGATCCGGTATTTTCGACTTTCGGGGTGGTTTCACTGAATATCAACGGCGGTTCCAGGTACACAAGTTCACGCAATGTTTCTGTTACTTTTGTTGTCCCGGTGACGGCCGCGCTGGTTGAATTATCCGAGGATCCGGCTTTTTCCGAGACGCGCTGGGAGACTTATTCGACCACCAAGAGCTTTCGTTTGAGCCAGAATGATGGGGCCAAGTATATCTATGCCAGGATTCAATTTGCCGATGGTTCGGAATCTAACAGTCTTCAGCCAATTGCAGATACAATTATTCTGGACACAAAAACGGAAATCGATACGGCCTATTTTAACCCATCTGATATCATCCTTGCCCGGGACAGTGTAATTACATTTACTGTCATTACCGGAGAAATGGATGGTTCGGCCAGTATATCATTCCCGGGGCGAAGCGGCCTTGAATTACAATATAATGTTGACGCCAGTGATTCATCGGCAGGTATTTTTGTCTATAGCTTGGATTTTACCGTGCCTTATAATTTAGAGTTAGTGGATGGAGTAGTGCGAGCGAATTTCTCGGATGCGGCCGGAAATAATGCCGAAGAATACTGGATTACAGAGCCTTTGAATATCTCCAATCCACCTCTTCCGGTTTCCCTGGTGGCCGTGGCCGAATCATCGTCTAAAATCCGTTTGAACTGGTCGGAATCGGCCAATGATGATTTTGCGGCTTATCATATATATCGGGATACGATCACGACTGTCAGTTTGGATTCCGAGCCGATTGAAGTCATCATCAGTAGCGCCACTTTGACTTATAGCGATACCAATCTTGATGACAGCACCCGGTATTATTACCGGGTTTATGTTTTCGACAACACTGGCCTTTCAGCGGCCTCTGAAGCGGTTTCGGCGATGACTCTGGTCAATGCCGCCCCGGCCGCTGTGATTCTTGCCGCCAGGGCTGAAGATGGTACTGTGACCCTGACCTGGACCTCCAATAATGATGAGGATTTTGCT
Source organism: Candidatus Zixiibacteriota bacterium (assembly GCA_016933955.1). Taxonomy (NCBI): domain Bacteria; kingdom Pseudomonadati; phylum Candidatus Zixiibacteriota; species Candidatus Zixiibacteriota bacterium. The sequence goes on along the minus strand of JAFGTT010000004.1, from coordinate 92,933 downwards.
TCATATCGGGTATTCAGGAGGAATTCAACCATCAATTACGGAGATATCCCATCGCTTTCACCGTTACAGATTATAAACAGCCAGGCGACGACCAGTTATGAAGATAATCCCTCCTCGGGAACATATCATTATGTTATTTGTGTCTTTGATCGGCAAGGCAAATACTCCATGTCGGCCGATGTGCAAATTACAAATTAACTTGGGGGATTGGATTTGAACTTCATAGCCAAACTGAATCGCCTTATCGGTCTCTATCTAATTTCGATCCGGTGGTTTTTCCGCGGCCGTTTGTGGCTACCATTCATACTTTACGCCATACTGCAATTTATCATACTCATAATGCTTTGTAATTATGTGAATCCTTTTATTTATACCATTCTTTCACCGCTGGTTGGATTGCTGGGAGATCGGAATGCGGAATATTTCGGGCATTACCCGAGTCTGTATTTAATGCTACCTTTTGTCTTTCAATGGCTTAAGCTGGCCGCAAGTATCATCTTTGAAGGTTTGGCAATAGGTTTAACAGCGGCCTTGTTTATCAGGGCTCTTGAGCCGAGACGAGCGAATAATGCCGAATTTCCTGCCATCTTCCGTAAATGGCCCGCTCTTCTGGTTATCTGGGTGATAATTTCGGGAATTATATTTGCCGTTAACTGGTACGCCCCGGCAATCTTCCACGATTATCTTTCTGGCTCTCCCAGGAGAATGGCGGTCTTTGATATCGCGCTCAAACTGGTAGGCGTGGTTATTTATTCAGTTTTTATTTATGCTGTTCCGGCCGTTATTGCCTATGGCGAAAATATTCTCGGGGCTTTTAAAACATCTTTCAGGTTATTTGCCGAGAATCCGGTTTTTACTTTCTTTTTAACCCTGTTTCCGTTTTTACTGACCCTGCCGATCACCTACCTGTCCGAAAAAGTCGAGATTATTGTTGACAAATTCTCTCCCGAACTGGTTTTTTACATATTGCTAATCGGGATAATAGTAGATGCAATAGTCAATTATATCCTGACCGGGGCGGTGGTCAAATTTCTTCTTGAGGAAGAATAGCAATTAGTCGACCCATTTTCATCAGGTTATAGTATCAGGGGTGTTTTTTCGGCATTCTATTCGATAACACAATAACCAATTCAGATTAGGACAATATTTTTATTTCCTGCCGGAAAGGCTTCGAAAAACGGGAAAAAGGCTATTTTAAAGGCCTTTTGCTTCTCCTGTTGACTAAATAATTCCCTTCAGAATCCGATAAATCTTAATAAATATGAAGGGTATTAACTTTTTATGAAAAATATATTGATTGTCGACGATGATGCCGAAGTTTCAAAGTCATTGGCCAATCTTTTTGATCCCGAGCGGTTCCATTTTTATTTCCTTGGAGATGGCCGCCAATCGATAGATTTTTTAAAAAGCCATGGTGATATTGATGCTGTTTTGCTGGATGTCAATTTGCCCGGGATGTCGGGTCTTGATATTTTAAAACAGGTCAAGCTCAATGACATCAGAATCCCGATCATTATGATTTCCGGTTTCATCTCTACCGAAAACGCTATGGAAGCGATGAGAGAAGGGGCCTATGAATATTTAACCAAACCATTTGAAATCCAGAAACTGATAGACAATGTCAACAAAGCCTGCGGACAGAAAAAAAACCGGAGTAAGACCATCCGACCACTGGGCGAAAGCGAACCCTATGATGTCGATGAAATCGTGGGGAAATCACCTGAAATCGTTGAAATCGCCAAGCTGATTGGACAAGTTGCCAAATCGGATGCGGCTGTTTTGATTTTCGGTGAATCCGGAACCGGGAAGGAATTAATTGCCCGGGCCATCCATCGCTCATCCCATCGTCGCAGCAAACCTTTTCTCTCGGTCAATTGCGCCGCCTTGGCCGAAACTCTTCTGGAATCGGAGTTGTTCGGTCATGAAAAGGGAGCCTTTACCGGTGCCTATTTCAAGCGTCTGGGGAAATTCGAACAGGCCAACCAGGGGACCATTTTCCTTGATGAAATCGCAGACATGTCGATGCTGACCCAGTCCAAACTGCTAAGAGCCCTGCAGGAAAAGAAATTCGAACGGGTCGGCGGTAATGAAACCATTGAAGTTGACGTCCGGGTGGTTGCGGCAACCAATAAATCGCTGGTTCAATGCATGAAAGAAGGCTCCTTCCGGGTTGATCTCTTTTATCGCCTAAAAGTGGCCTCAATCTTCATCCCGCCACTTCGTGAACGTAAAGATGATATCCCGCTTCTGGCCGATCATTTTGTCAACCGCTTTTCCGGACAACTGGGCAAAGACATCCGGGGGGTTTCACAAAAAGCTCTGACCATGCTAATGAAGTATCCCTGGCCGGGCAATGTCCGTGAACTTGAGAATAATATCCATACGGCATGCGTTATGACCAAATCGGACATCCTGCAGCCGGATGATTTTCCGATTTTTTCCGAAATCGAAAGCAGGGTGGAAATCGACCTGGATAATCTTCAAGATGATTATATTGAGGTATTCCGGAAGATTATCGATCCGGTCCTGCCAAAATTGATTAATAATTCTCAAGGAAAGATCTATTATTTCCTGGAATCGGCTTTGGAACGGGCTTTGATTTCATCATGCCTGAAGCATTTTGGCTCCAATCAAGTACGAACCTCGGAAATGCTGGGTATCTCGCGCAATACGCTTCGCGATCGAATGGCCAAGTACAATATCTTTTAATCCGTAAAATCAGTCGTATCAAAGGGCTGATCATCCCTATCCCGCATCACTTTTGTATAACAAAATGCCATCACGCCTATTATCATGCCCCATGCTAATATCATAAATATCCAACCGCCGGTAGTCATGATATGTCACCCTCCTTCTGATTCCGTTTACGCCGTCGCCAGGCCATGCGAACCATTATGGCCAGGATTATCAGGATACTCAACAGAAGTAATCTTGTCCCGAGAACATAGGGAATATTTTCATCGGGAACACCCTGCATGGTTATGACATTCCACCACTCTTCCTTGATCCACCAGGCCAGCAGGACAATCAGGGCGGTGGGGGTGATGTATTTAATGATGAATCGATAAATTCGTGGGATTTTTATTTTGCTTCCCAGGTGTAATTCATCCCAGGCTTTATCAATACCGAATACCCAGGCCAGGAGAATTATCTCGAGCGCCGCTCCAAAGACAATAACAAAATTGGCACCCCAGAAATCAAGATCATCGAGGACTCCCCGGTGCAAAAACCAGAGCGCCGGCTGGCATAAGATAAAAGCCGCGATACCGAATATTTTCACGGCCCTGGGGCGGCTGATATCGAATTCATCTTCCAGAAAGGCCACCGATGGTTGTGCGATGGAAATCGATGAAGTAATCCCTGCCAGAAACAGCATGAAAAACCATAAAAACCCGAAGATAGCGCCAAGAGGCAGTTGGTTAAAGATTTGCGGCATGGTGACAAAGCCAAGGTTAAAGGCTCCTGATTCGGCAATTCCGACGATATCATTGGGACCAAAAAATATAAAGGCGGCCGGAATAACGATGGACCCGCCCAGAATAACCTCGGCAAATTCATTGGTCGAGGCCGCCGCCAAACCGGACAAGGCGACATCATCACTTTTTCTCAAATAACTGGAATATGTCAGGATGACTCCCATTCCGACCGACAGCGTAAAGAATATTTGCCCGGTGGCGGCCACCCATACCTTTGGAGATCCTAAGGCCGACAGATCAGCATTCCATAAAAATCCCAGACCGTTGATAGAACTCCAATCGGGATGCAGGGGGTCCGGGGCGAAAAGAGTGATGACTCTGATAGCCAGGACAATCCCGAAGAAGAAGAGGATCGGCATGGCAATGTTACACAGTTTTTCTATTCCCCCGCGAATACCGAAATAGGTCACCGATATATTGAGTATAAAGGTGATAATGAAAAATATAACCCCCGGAGCAGTCCCGGCAATGAATCCGGCGCTGTCGATACCCTGATAGCCTGAAAGGAAATGTATGAAACTCTCGCTTGATGCCAGATTCGATAATTGCCCGGTAAGGGAATAGTAGGCGTATGCCAGGCACCAGGACTCAATATAAACATAGTACATATAAATTAAAAAGGGACCGAATATCCCGAAAATGCCGAAATATTTAATAAAGCGGTTTTTGTTCCAGAGAGAATGAAAAATGCCGGGGGCGCTGGAATGCCCGAATCCTCCGCCATAGCGCCCGGCCGTCCATTCGACCCACATCAATGGTATTCCAACCAATAACAGAGCGATCAGGTACGGAATCATGAAAGCGCCCTCGCCGTATTTACCGGCCTGCACGGGAAAACGAAGGAAATTCCCCAAACCGACGGCCGACCCGGCAACCGCAAGTATAACTCCGACCCTGGTTCCCCATCGTTGTCTTTGTTCCGCCATAGCAATTGTCTCCGAAAAAACGACTAAGTTCGAACCAATTCAGGGCTTGATCGTATATAATATTTTATTAAGGTTGATATAAAGACATGAGTATTTTATTGTCAAGAAAAAACCGGAGCAGTCGGTATTGCCATCGGCGGGAGTTATTTTTGTTGACATTAACGATAGGTGCCGATATTTTGCTCCAAAAATTTACAACCATTGGAGGGTTAGCGTGAAAAAAGCAATATTACCGGTAATACTTCTGGCCTTGATCGGTTTATCAGCATCAGGGACTCTGGCCGAAGAATCTATTGGGTTGGCAACCGGGTGTCTGACGACGGCCGATGCCGCTGATTTTGGAGTCGGCTATGTCGGCGGTTTTGCAGGTTTTGGAGACGACGTGACATCGGTATTCGGAACAGTGACTTATGGTTTTTCGGATTATACCGAAGGTCGACTTAAATTTGGTTTTGCCGATCTTGATGCACCCAATACGGATCCGCAGATATTACTGGGTGTGGATATGAAATACGAATTGATGGATTATTATGATAAACTGAAAAAGAATCCCTTCGATCTGGCTGTGGGCGGTTTCATCGAATACGTCGATTATGAGAATTACTCTACCTTCGAACTAGGTGCCAACGTGATCGGTTCCCTGCCTTTCAAATTCAATTCCGGTCACAGGATTATTCCTTACAGCCGGTTTAATATTCGCTGGGAGCGGTATTCTGCTAATGATGATTCCGATTCGAATTTCCGTCTGGGGGCAAATTTCGGCGGTAAATTTGAAGTTACCAGGGAATTCAGTCTTTATGCGGAATTGCAAATTGATGGTAATTCCGGGCTCTTTACCGGTTTGGAATTCAGGGCTTTCTAAAAGGCCAATAGTATTTAAAAGGAATTTGGCTCCGGTAATTGACCCCCGGGGCCTTTTATAATGAGTTATCTGGATGCCATTATTCTCGGTCTGGTCCAGGGATTGACCGAATTCCTGCCGGTATCATCTTCGGGACACCTGGTTATAGCCGAAAATCTCCTTCATGCAAAAATCCCCGGGGTCCTGTTCGAACTGGCAGTACATTTCGGGACTCTGATGTCGGTTGTCATTTATTTCCGGCGGAAGATTCTGGATTTGATAAAATCGCTCTTTATTCCCGCCATGAAGAAAGAAAGGGCCATGGTCTTTTATCTTTGTATCGGGACCATCCCGGCCGTGATAATAGCCATTCTTCTCAAGGATAGTATTGAACAGGCTTTTTCCTCACCGCTGGTGACGTCAATTCTCCTGCTGGTAACCGGCCTGATTCTTTTTTCCACGGCTATTCCCAGAAGAAATGAAAAGGATAGTACCATTGGAAATTCGATCATGGTCGGGATCGGGCAGGCCCTGGCCATCTTTCCGGGAATATCACGATCCGGAACCTCCATTTCATTCGGCCTTTTTTCCGGGTTGAAACCGGTGGCCGCCGCGGAATTCTCGTTTCTCCTTTCAATTCCCGCCATTATCGGGGCGATTGTATTCAAGGCGAATGAAATCGCCACAGTAAATCCGGCTATGATCGGGCAATATATTCTGGGTACCACCATGTCATTCCTCTCCGGTCTGGCGGCGGTTTATTTTCTTCTGGATATTATTCGCAAGGGGAAGTTCGAATATTTCGGAATTTATTGCACTATTGTCGGATTCGGCGGCATAATTATATTCGGTTGAAGGTATGCACAAAATACTTGTCATCCGACTCGGCGCAATTGGGGATGTGGTTCTGACCTCAGCGGCCGTTCTGAATTTAAAGCTGTCATATCCCGGTGCCAGAATATATTTTCTGGTCAGGGAGAAGATGGCTGGTCTGGTAAAGAAATTTGCCGGGGTCGATGAAGTTCTTACCTTTCCCCAGCATGCCGGAGCCCGCGATCTGTTTCGTATGGGCGAGTTTCTTGATTCCATCGGTTTCGATCTGCTGGTGGATTTTCACGGTAATATTCGTTCCAGATACCTGATGAAGCATGTCCATGCTTCGCGCAAGGTACAATACCCCAAACGCCGATTTCAAAGATTTGCGGCGGTAAAATGGAAAAAATTCGGTGATAATCATCCGCATACTATCGACCAGTATAATAAGGCAGTAATTAAAAGCGGGGGGAAAGTTTATGCTCGTCGCCCGATTATAAAACTCGATTATGAGAGGGGCGGTAATTCGCTGTTTGAAAATGACCGTCCGATAATTGCCATTGGCCCGCAGGCATCTTATCCGACCAAGCAATGGTTTCCGGAGAGATTTCTCGAATTGATGGCTGAAATTATTGAACAGCTTGGGGCTAATATCGTCATTCTACTGGCGAATAAGGATCCGGAAATTGAGAGTTTCGCCGAAAAAAAAGGGCTTGAAAAAGTGCGCGTCATGGTCGATACGCCGCTTGAAGAACTGGCCGGAATTATCTCACAATGCGGGCCGTTGATTTGCAACGACTCGGCTCTGTCACACCTGGCTTCCGCAGTGGGCACCCCGGTTCTGGCATTATTCGGACCGACCCACCCGGTTCTGGGTTTTTCGCCCCGCGGTTTACGTGATTATGTCATGGAGGTGGATGAATTTTGCCGACCCTGTTCACTTCATGGGAGACGGCCATGTTTTCGAGACCATCGGTATTGCTTCGAGCGTATTACCGTCACAGAGGTGCTTGACCGGGCCACCATGATGCTGGAGTCGCGGTTAAAGGAGGAGAAGGCTATTTTTATCGATCGTGACGGAACTCTGATAAAGGAAAAGAACTTTCTCCATAAACCATCGGAGGTGGAACCCGAAAGGCAATCAATCGAAGCCGTTAAACTGGCCAACCGGACCGGATTTAAAGTTGTGGTGGTTTCCAATCAATCGGGAGTGGCCCGCGGTTATTTCGGTGAGGATTCGGTCAGAGCCGTCAACAGCCGGATTCTTCAGTTATTCAGTGATCGGGGAGCGATGATCGATGATTTCCTGTATTGCCCGCATCATCCGGAAGGTGTCATTACTGAATATAAACTGATCTGCGAATGCCGTAAACCCGCTCCGGGCATGGTTGAGGCGGCCTGCCTGAAACATAATATCAATCCGCACCGGTCTTTCATAGTCGGTGATTCTCTGAGTGATATCAACCTGGCGCAAGTTATGGGTGGTCGGGGAATTCTGGTCCGGACCGGATGTGGGCATTCAACGGAGGAAAAACTCGTTGGCGATAATGCCATGCGGCCGGATTTGATTACAGATAACCTGTATGAAGCCGTAAAATATATTACGACTGATTCGACAGGGTAAATTATGATTATACCGGCCGCATATGCTGAGAAGCTTGACAATAAACGGGTAAAATGCCGGCTATGCCCGGCGGAATGCCTGCTGACCGAAGGCAAATATGGGATTTGCGGCGCCCGTTTCAACAAGCAGGGAAGACTTATGGTCGAGAATTTCGGTGAATTAGTCTCGGCCGCCTATGATCCTATTGAAAAAAAACCTCTTTTTCATTTTTATCCCGGCTCAATCATTTTCTCCACCGGGGCCAATGGCTGCAATTTCAATTGTGATAACTGCCAGAATTGGCAAATTTCCCAACAACAGGTTCCTACCCAATATGTATCTCCCGAGGATCTGGTTGGATTAGCCGGGGATCGTGGTTCGATCGGGGTCGCCTATACTTATTCCGAACCGATGATATGGTTTGAGTATATCCTCCGGGCGGGACATCTGGTTCATGAGGCGGGGTTGAAAAATGTCCTGGTTTCGAATGGCTATATTAATCCCGAACCGCTTAAAGAACTCCTGCCGCTGATAGATGCCGCCAATATCGATCTGAAGAGTATGGATCCTGAATTTTACAAGAAAGTCTGTAAAGGAAGGCTGGAACCGGTCCTGGAAAATATAGCGGCCTTTTATCGGGCCGGAGTCAGGCTCGAGATAACCAATTTAGTTATAACCGATCTCAACGATACCGATCAGGATTTTGAATTATTGGTTGATTTTGTCGCCGGTCTTTCAAATGATATCCCCCTTCATTTTTCAGCCTACTACCCGTCTTATAAAATGAAAAATCCGCCGACAAAGATTGACAGATTAATGAAGGCTTATGATCTGGCTTCGAAGAAATTGAATTATGTTTATCTGGGAAATGCTCGGTTGCCCGGCCGGGAGAATACGATTTGCCCTAAATGCGGAACAAAGCTTATAAATCGTGACGGTTATCATATAGAGATTCTATCGCTTACAGCGGGTAAGTGTGACGAATGCGGATTAGATACGGGAATACCGATGTTGCCGTTGGCGAAATCGTTCAATTAAACATTTTACGACCTCGCCGATACATAGGGATAATGCTGCTCCTGCTCGCCGGCGGAGGGGGAAAAGCCAATGACAACCATAATTGAGGCGTCGTTGTTTTAAATTTGGGAGTTATGTTCTTTAGAGTTTAAACATGTTCGGATTAAGGCTTAAAATACTGCTTCCTGCCATAATTACTCTGGCTATCCTTCCATCGGTTTTATCGGCCCAGTTCTACTTCGGCCAGAATAAGGTCCAGTATACCAATTTTAACTGGCAGGTCATGGAAACCGAGCATTTTCGTGTGTTTTTCTACCCGGAAGAAGAGCAGATTGCCAAAATCGCGGCCAAGATTGCGGAGGACAGTTATCGATCATTAGCCATGCTATTCAACCATGAAATATATAATAAAACCCCGCTCATTATATACAGCTCACCAAATTATTTTACTCAGACCAATGTTATTTCATATTTGCTTCCCGAATCAGTCGGCGGCTTTACCGAGTTTTTAAAGGGACGAGTGGTTGTCCCTTTCCATGGTTCATATTATGATTTTACTCATGTTATCCGCCATGAACTGGTCCATGTTTTTACCATTTCTAAACTGGAGGCTGTGACCTCCCACCAGCAAATATTGCGTATGGCTTCTCCGCCTTTGTGGTTTATGGAGGGAATTGCGGAATTCTGGTCGGTGGAGTGGACCAGTGAGGCCGATATGATCGTGAAAGATATGGTCATCGGGGGCAATATCATTCCTATCGAACGAATGTACGAAGTCTCCGGGTCGTACCTGATGTACAAATTGGGACAATCCATCTGCCAGTTTATCAACGATAAATACGGTTCGGATAAGCTGATTTTAATCCTGGAGAACTGGTGGAAGGGTCATGATTTCAGAGAGATAATGGAAATCACGCTTGGTGAACCTATCACAGAAGTCTCCCGGAAATGGGAATACAGCCTGAAGAAGAAGTATTTCCCGCAAATCGCCACGGCCGGACTGGCCAAGCGTGAGGCCACGCAATTGACCAAGGATGGATACTCACTGAAGGGAGTTCCAATCAAACTGGGCGATAGCAATGATTACCGGGAATGGATTATATTTAAGGCCAATAAACGGGGTTATTCCGGGATATATATGATGCCTCCGGACGGGGAGAAGAAAAAGTTGCGAACGCTGTTAAAAGGCGAACGCACGGCCGGTTTCGAATCATTACATCTTTTTCAGAGCGGAATTGATGCCAATTCTGAAGGCCGTATATTGTTTTCATCCAAATCCAAGGAAACCGACGTCCTTTATTTATATGATATCTTCCATGAGAAAGTAACCAACCGTTATGAATTTCCCGGTCTGGCCGCCATTGTCTCACCTCGCTTTTCGCCGAATGGGAATTACGCTGTTTTCAGCGGCTCCCGAATTGATGGAATCGCCGATATTTATACTCTGAACCTGTTGACAGGTGATCTTCAATCGGTCACCAACGATCTGTACTATGATACCGATCCGGCCTTCAATCAGAGCGGCGATTCGATTATTTTTGCTTCGGATCGATGTCTTTACGGAGATAAAGGCGCGGTCAATCTCTACAAAGTGCCATTTGACGGAGGAACACCGATTCAAATAACTTCGGGTAACTGGCGCGATGCCTCACCTGATGTGTCGGAAAACGGCATATATTTCTCATCCGATCGGGATGGAGCATACAATATCTATCGCTTGAATGAAGACGGCTCTATCAATAAAATTACATCGCTTCTAACCGGGGCTTATGATCCGAGACTGACTCCGGATCGCAAAAATATCATCTTTTCCGGCTATCAGGATTTCAGTTTCCATATTTATCGTCAGTCAGTTCAGGACAGTATTCTCCTGGCCGCCGATACCCCCCCAGCTGGCAAGGTTTTCTGGAAACCAGGGATGCTTAATAATGATTATCTCCGGTCATCGGTCAAGTACCATACTGAATATTCCTTTGATATCGCGCAGTCGGCCCTTTCTTTCGATCCTGTCTATGGTGCTCTGGGCGGTCTTCAGGTGGCCCTGTCCGACATGCTTGGCGATTATACCATCTACTTCCTGTTGACCAATACGGCGGAGACCAAAGACGATATCCTCAGCAGTTTTAATGCGGCCGTGACCTATATAAATAAAAAGAATCGACTTAACTGGGGTCTCGGGGCCTTTCATTTTTATGATGATAATTACTATAACGATTATGAAGGCTATTATTCCGAACGCCAGGTCGGTGGATTGGTATATGTCAATTATCCCATTTCCAGATTTAACCGCATAGAAACCTCAACCTATCTTCGTTATTCCAGAAAAGACATGTGGATGTTTCAGTACCTCCGGCGGGCGGCTTTGATGACCAATTATGTTTCTTTTGTATCGGACAATTCTCTGTGGGATATTTCCGGTCCGATAGAGGGCCATCGCTATAATCTCACTTTCGGCCTGACCACCCGTCTCGATGAGGGGCGGCAATACAATCGAATCGGGCTGGTTGATCTGCGTCATTATTTCCGTCTGGGTAAATATTCGGCCTTTGCCACCCGGATGTTCGGTTACAGCTCCAGCGGCGTGGAACCGCAGCGTCTTTATTTCGGGGGCAGCTGGTCATTCCGGGGTTATGAGCGGCGGGAGTTTTATGTCCGAAATATTGTCTTTAATTCCAATGAATTACGATTCCCCCTGATCGATAACTTGATGATCGGATTTCCATTCGGCGGGATTGGCTTCCAGGCCATTCGGGGTGCCATCTTTTTTGACGCCGGTTATTTGTCCGACCGCGAATTCCATTTCCTGGATGATGAGTTTTTCGATCGGCTGATCGGGTCATACGGAGCCGGATTCCGGATTGCCCTGGGGCGGATGGTGGTTTTGCGTTTCGATTTTGCCAAAACCACCAATTTTGCCAAGACCGCGCCGGGGACCAATTTTGAATTTTTCTTTGGCTGGAATTTCTGATGACAAGATTATTTCTTCCCCTGATAATTATCGCCGGTTTATTGGTTTTTTCCGGATGTGCCAAAAAATACCGCCTTTCGAGGGAAACTGCCGCCCCGGAAAGCGCCTGGGTTTACCCTCGAAAAGATATCCGGGCCAGTGGTCAGATCAATTCCCATTTTTCCGGTCGCCTTGATCTGAAATGGGAAGTCGATGTGTCCGAGGGCCCTATCGGCCCCATGACGATTGGAGCCGGGACTCTCGTTTTTACTGGTTCCCGAAGACGGATATATTTCTTTGATATGAAATCGGGGAAAAGCCTCGGAATTTACCGGGCCCGCCGCAATGTTCCCACCGGGGTGGTGGTGGTCGATTCTCTGGCCTATCTGGGAGTGGCTCCCGGTTGCAATGAGTTTTTATGTCTTAATCTCCATAGTCGAAAAGCAGTCTGGTCCAGAAACTTAAAGGATGTCAACGGGGGGCCGATAATTATAGATAACCGAATATATATCGGCTCGGACCCGGGTTTGCTTTTCTGTCTTGACCGTCTGACAGGAAAAGTCATCTGGAAACAGAAAGTGGATGGCAAATGCCTGGCCGGACCGAGTGGTAATAATGAGACGGTTTATTTCCCGCTCGACAACGGGACCCTGACAGGATTTGATGCAATGAATGGTGCGAAGGTGCTGGAAATAAAACTGGGTCAACCGCTGGTATCGAAGACCGTCGTGGGAGATCGGCTATATGTGGCGGGGATCGAGGGAAGTCTTTTTGCCATCGACCGCGGCTCCGGTCTGGTCGTTTGGGATCGGAAATTCGAATATCCGATCTGGACAACGCCTGCCCTGGATGACGGATGCCTGTACCTGGGTGATAACGGAGGGATCTTTCGGGCCCTGAAGGCCTCCGATGGTTCGACTCTCTGGGAATTCGAGTCCGGCGGAGTGATCCGTGGTTCTGCCATTGTCGCGGGTGATTACGTTTTATTCCCATCTCTGGACAGATTCCTGTATTGTCTGGATAAACAGACCGGCCATCTCGTGTCTCGCCGGGAATTCAAGCACGGCATCAGTTTCTCGGCCATAAGTGACGGGAAAAATATTTATGTTGCGGCGGATGACGGTACCATTCAGTGTTTTGGAGAATGATATGAATGACTATTTTTATTCGGAGAATGACCTCAATATAAATCTGAATGAGTATGTCAACGAGACTCTGCGGGAATTTTACCTGGCCTCAAAAAAAGTATCCATCTATTCAGCAACCCATCCGTTATCCCGGAAGGCCATCGGACATATTTTTCTGATGATGGATAAGCTGTTCAAATATAAAAAATATATTAATCTGCATATTGCCTCCGGTAACCTGTATGCTCTCAATATCAGAATGCGCCGTTCGGTTTTTACGGATCAGATCATGGAATTCATGCAGATCCTCGATTTGAGTGATATTCTGTTCGAGTGGCGGTTAACGGTCGATGATCTGTCTCTTTTCCTGGAACGACTGGTAAAAAAACTGCCGATTTCCGATTACCGGAATCTGATGACATCGTGGCTGGAAGAGCATAAAATCGATACCATCCATATTAATTCCGAAATCGGACAGCAGTTATTCGAACACGGAATTCAGTTTTACGGTGATCTGCCGGATGATTTTTCGGTCAGAACCCTGGTGGGACAGGTTATCGGAAGTGATTACGAGATGCTGGTCGATCTTCTGGCCAATGAAAAACTTGATGTCGACGACCTTGTCCGGATGAATAAGTATGATTATCATCCGGCGCTGATCAGATACTTAATCTCGGAAAAAATCGCCGCCATGCCCAAGGAAAAAATAATCGATGTTCTCGGGGGCCGAATACTGTCAGCCCTTGAATCGCATGACATAATTAAAGGCGTCGATCCGGCGGAACTGAACAAAGCCAGGGAAATGATAGCGGCTCTTAATTATCACCCTCAGCGGGAAGATATTCTCAATAAAATCGGCAATATTATTCTTGAAAAGGGGATCGGTCGCGATATTTATGCCGACTTGTTGCCCAAGACCAGCGCCATTAAAATAGAATCCTCCGAAAAAATCGACCAGTTTTTATATGCTACGTTTAACGATGCTCTGCCTGGATATAATCTTGATGAATTTCAGGATATCTTCAGCCGCCTGCTTCGAACCGGTCAGGAAGGTAAGGCCCGTTCGGTAGTCAATATCCTGATAAACCATCTGGCCGGACCAGACCTTAATTTCCGAAAATATGCTCTGATATTATTTCATCACATATTTGAGGTGTATCCGAAAACAACCGCTGGCTACCTGCTGGACCACATTATCATCAAGATAAACGAATATACCGCCGACGGTCGCGATACTTTCGAATTCTCAGATTTAATCTGGGAGCTGGCCCTGGCAACCCTCAAGGAGAAGAACTATCGTCAGCTGGATGCTCTGTGCGGGATTATTGAGGGAAAAAGATCATGCCATGAGGGCGTCTGGACCTATGAGTCAGTGGCTCTTAAAAAGGCCATCGAGGAATTGAACCGCCGCGAAATAATCGCCCAGCTGGTGAATGACCTGGTTTCGGGTTCGGGAACGGTCAGTCAACTGATAAAACACATTCTGGTAACAATTGGGTCCGAAGAAGTCGCTCTGGCGCTGTCTCATATCATCTCACACGAATCGCGTCAGGTAAGAATGATGGTATTGAAAATACTTTCCGAGATGGGGCGCGCTTCGCTGGTGGTGTTTTCCGATATACTCAAAAATGAAAATTTCTTCGAACGGGAAGCCGGGAAACGGGAACTGCCCGACGATAAATGGTACGTAATTCGCAATTCCATCTTTGTCCTGGGCTCCCTTAAAGATCCCGATGCTTGTCCGGCGCTTAGAATGGTCATCAGCGATGAGGATACCCGGGTGCGTCTGGCGGTGGTCCAGGCCCTTGAAAAAATAGGTGGCGATAAAGCGGTTGACCTGCTGTTAATGGCGGCTAATGACAAGGAACATGAGGTTCGCGAAGCGGCCCTGATTGCATTGGGCTTGACCGGTAATATGGAGATCGTTCCGGAATTGATCGATATTGCCGAAAAACAACCCTCGGAAATTATAAATGCAATTGTGGTGCTGGGAAAACTGGGCGGGAACGATGCTAAAAAATTTCTCAGTTGCCTTCTGAATGATCGCCAGTGGCAATCAAAATTCACTTCGGGGCGTTCCTCTCGTGATGACCTTCGACTGGCCACAATTAAGGCATTAGGACGTATTGGTGATACGGAATCATTGTCCAGCATCAAGCAATTTAACGAATCCATGAAAGCCTCGCAAAAAATTCTCTTTGGCGGTTCAAAACTCTCCAGGGCCGCTGAGGATGTCTTGAACCGCGATAATAAATAAACTGCCAAAATATCAATAATTTCGCCATTCTGGCATGCCTTGATGCCATGATGGCACATATGAAATGCCGTTGTGGCAGTATTTTTTCTTCGTAATTTTACCATCAGATATTAATATTATGTCCCATAATGTCTTACGATTATTGGCACGATTCTTGATTTAATATCTATTGAAAATTGATAAAACAAAAAAACTATATAAAGAAGGAGGTTGATGAAAATGACACTCGTACGTTACAACCCGAACAGACTGCTGAAAAACTTCGGCGGTGAATTTGATTCGTTCTTTGAAAACTTTTTCAATGCTCCGGTTTTTAAAGGCAACACGGATTGCGATTTCATGCCGAGGGTTGACATTGTAGAAAATAAGGAGGCTATCGATCTGCATTTTGAACTGCCCGGAATGGAAAAGGATCAGATCAAGGTTATGGTCGAGGATGGTGTCCTGACGGTCAGCGGTGAGCGGAGACAGGAGAGCGAAGAAAAAGACAAGAACTATATCCGTACCGAACGGTCCTACGGCTCTTTCTCCCGGTCTTTCACTCTGTCCGAAAATGTCGATCATGAGCATATCCAGGCCGAATATAAAAACGGAATTCTGAATGTATCGCTCAAGAAAACGGAGAAAGCCAAACCGAAAGAAATTTCTGTAGCGGTTAAATAATGCATCTGTAGGGTCGGATATGAGACCTGTGAAGCGGGCGGGTGTATGATCCGCCCGTTTTTTTCGAAATAAGAAAAGAAAGGAAGACAATATTATGGGTAAAACAATTGGAATAGATCTGGGAACCACCAATTCGGTGGTGGCCGTTGTCGAAGGAAAGGACCCGGTGGTAATTACCAATTCCGAAGGCGGCCGAACGACTCCATCGGTATTTGCCGTGGATAAAAACGGGGAACGGCTGGTCGGTCAGGTGGCTAAACGCCAGGCGGTCAGCAACCCGCTTAATACCGTCTTTTCCATAAAGCGTTTTATGGGACGGAAGTTCGATGAGGTCAAGGAAGAAATCAAGAATTTCCCTTTTAAGGTGAAATCCGATAACAAGGCCGATGCCGTAGTGGAGATTAACGGTAAAGATTTCGTTCCGCCCGAGATTTCAGCGGCCATCTTAACGAAAATGAAAAAAACGGCTGAGGATTTTCTGGGACAAAAGGTCACCGAAGCGGTTATCACAGTTCCCGCTTACTTCAATGATCGCCAGCGTCAGGCTACCAAGGATGCCGGGCGTATTGCCGGTCTTGAGGTCAAAAGGATTATCAATGAACCGACGGCGGCGGCGCTGGCCTATGGTCTTGACAAGAAAAAGACCGGAAAAATCGCCATCTATGATCTTGGCGGCGGGACTTTCGATATTTCCATCCTGGAATTATCCGAAGGCGTCTTCGAGGTTCTTTCAACCAATGGAGATACTCACTTGGGCGGTGATGATTTCGATAAGCGGGTGATCGACTGGCTGGTGAGTGAATTTAAGAAATCGGATGGAATCGATCTCTCACGCGATCCGATGGCCCTCCAGCGCCTTAAAGAAGCGGCTGAAAAGGCAAAGATTGAATTATCCGCAACCGTCGAAACGACTATTAATCTGCCATTTATTACGGCCGATCAGAATGGCCCGAAACATCTCAATATGACCCTGTCCCGGGCGCGGTTCGAGCAGTTGGTTGATGATCTCCTTGAGAGAACCATTGAGCCCTGCCGCATGGCGGTCGGCGATGCTAAAATCAGCTTCAATGATATTAATGAGGTTGTCCTGGTTGGCGGTATGACCCGGATGCCCAGAGTTGGGGAATTGGTTAAAAAGCTTTTTGGCAAAGAACCCAACAAGAGTGTTAATCCAGATGAAGTGGTGGCGATCGGAGCGGCAATCCAGGGGGGAGTTCTGGCTGGCGATGTCCACGATGTTCTGCTTCTCGATGTAACCCCGCTGTCGCTCGGAATTGAGACGCTGGGTGGAGTCACGACCCATCTGATCGAGCGGAATACGACTATCCCGACCCGCAAGTCCCAGGTTTTCAGCACCGCGGCGGACAGCCAGACGGCGGTCGATATTCATGTTCTACAGGGCGAACGCGAGATGGCGATTGATAATAAAACCATCGGGAAATTCATCCTGGATGGTATTCCACCCGCCCCGCGCGGGATTCCGCAGATTGAGGTCACTTTTGATATCGATTCCAATGGAATTCTGAATGTGACAGCCAAAGACGTGGCCACAGGCAAATCTCAGAATATCCGGATTGAGGCCTCCTCGGGGTTAACTGAACAGGATATCGAGAAAATGGTCAACGATGCTAAATCGCATGAATCCGAGGATAAGGAAAAGAGACGGAAGATTGATGTGCGGAATGTGGCCGATGCGACTGTTTTCCAGACCGAGAAAAATCTGAAAGACTATGGTGAGAAACTGGAACCCGACAGCAGATCGAAGATTGAAACCGCGGTGGCCAGGGTGAAAAAGGCGATGGAATCGGACAATATTCCGGAAATTGAAGCGGCCGTCAATGATCTCAACCAGGTTTGGCAGTCGGCGGCGGCAGGTATGTACCATCGGACCTCAGCCGGATCGGGTGGGCAGACCCATAAAAATATGGGCGGGGCATCATCCGGCGCAGGCGGACCCGGAGAGAAATCATCTCAGGGTGAACCAACGGTCGATGCCGATTATGAAGTGGTTGAGGACGAGTGATAAAAAGGGGGCCTTATGGCCCTCTTTTAATTGACAATGATGAGAATCTGCTTTAAGCTGTTATTGCCGTATATCTACAAGGAAGGTGGCTGATGAGAATAGATGTCTAAGAATTACTATGAAATTCTCGGGGTGCCCGAAAACGCTTCGGTTGATGAAATAAAAAAGGCTTTTAGAAAACTGGCCATGAAATTTCATCCGGATCGCAATCCCGGAAATAAAAGTGCCGAAAATCATTTTAAGGACATTTCCGAGGCATATGATATTCTTGGCGACGAACAGAAACGTCGCCAGTACGACACCATGCGAAAATACGGCGCCTTCGCCGGAACCGGTTTCGATCCCCGGCAGGGAAGTGCCGGAGGTTTTGATCCATCGAAGTCCGGGCAGAATTTTCGTTTCGAGGATCTTGGCGGACTGGGATCATTTGCCGATATTTTCAGTTCTATTTTCGGTGGTGAAGACCTGTTTGGGCGGAGGCGTGGAGGGATGCCGAGACAGCCGCAGAAACGCCGTGGAAGTGATATTACCATAAAGCTTCCGATTGATTTTTATGAGGCGGTGAAAGGTGCTACCAAGACCATTCACCTCAGCAAGCCGACTACCTGCCGGGTCTGCGGCGGAACCGGTGAACAGGCCGGAAGCGGTCAACATGTCTGTCCGCAGTGCGGGGGCAGAGGAACGGTCAGTTATGCCCAGGGGGCCTTTTCTATTTCCCGCCCCTGTCCCAGATGTCTGGGCAAAGGGATAATCCCGGGAAAGCCCTGTGACCGTTGCGGCGGCTCCGGGCGTGTAAAGGAAAAGAAAACCATTAAGATAAAAATCCCCGCCGGTATTAGTGATGGGGGCCGGATTCGCCTCAAAGGAATGGGTAATCCGGGTACCAATGGCGGGCCGGAAGGAGATTTAATAGTCATCGTGAATGCCGGAAAGAATCAGCAGTTTGATCGCCAGGGGAATGATATTTATACCCGGGTGGAGATACCCTATCCGAAGGCGGTTCTGGGCGGTAAAGTCCAGGTTAAGACTTTGACCAAAAATATCAGCCTGAATATACCGCCGGGAACCAAATCGGGAACAAAACTGAGGCTGAAGAGAATGGGTCTTTCGGTCAATGGATCACAGGGTGACCAATATGTCGAAATCGGGATTGCCGTTCCCACTGAAGTTACAGCGAAACAACGGGAACTTCTTGAAGAACTGGCCAAAACCTTTTAGGATTTACCGGAATTCAAATCGCCGGGCGGAATAAGATTCTCATCGATTGAAACCCCGGAATTATTCCGTATGAAGATTATGCCGGATATGAATGGCAGGCGGTGATATATATGAATACTAACAAGTTGACTCAGAGATCGGCCGATGCTTTGAATTACGCTCAACAACTGGCCCAATCGGAATCACACGCGGAAGTGATGCCGATACATCTTCTGGCGGCCCTTCTCAATCAGCAGGAAGGACTGGTCGGTCAGGTAATCAAGAAAATCGGGATTGATCTCGAGGAATTGAAAAATAAAGTATCCGAGCAACTCGGCCTTTTGGCCCGCCAACAGGGGGGACAGATTTATGCCTCGAACCAGCTAAGCCAGGTGCTGTATCGAGCCGAAAACGAAGCGACACAATTGAAAGATGAATATGTTTCAGTGGAGCATCTATTCCTGGCCCTGCTGGAAATTAAAAGCCGGGCGCAGGATATTCTCAAATCATCCGGTATCAGACGGAATGATGTCTTGAGTGCTCTGGCTACGATACGAGGCAAAAGCCGGGTTACCGATGATAATCCGGAGTCGAAATATCAGGTTCTTGAAAAATATTCCCGCGATCTAACCGCCATGGCCCGCGCCGGAAAGCTGGATCCGGTTATTGGTAGAGATGATGAAATCAGAAGAGTAATAAAAATACTCTCTCGCCGGACCAAAAACAACCCGGTTCTGATTGGCGAACCGGGCGTCGGTAAGACGGCTATTGTGGAAGGCCTGGCCCAGAAAATAGCCATCGGAGAGATCCCCGAAACCCTGAAGGACAGAACCGTAATCGCCCTTGACCTGGGGTCACTGATTGCCGGTTCCAAATTCCGTGGAGAATTCGAGGAACGGCTGAAAGCCATTTTGAAGGAAGTTGAAAGTTCCGGGGGCAAAATCATTCTGTTTATAGATGAACTTCACACCATTGTCGGAGCCGGTGCTGTTCAGGGGGCAATGGATGCCTCCAACATGCTCAAGCCGGCGCTGGCGCGGGGAGAATTGAGATGTGTCGGGGCCACCACTCTGGATGAGTATCGCAAGAATATCGAAAAAGACGCGGCCCTGGAACGGCGTTTCGCTCCGGTCCTGGTCGAACCGCCCAGCGTCGAGGAAACGGTATCAATTCTCCGCGGTCTGCGAGAGCGATATGAATTGCACCATGGTGTTAAAATCAGGGATGAAGCCATGGTTGCGGCGGCCCGTCTTTCAGACCGTTATATTGCCGATCGTTTTCTACCCGATAAGGCCATTGATCTGATCGATGAATCGGCGGCGGAACTTAGAATAGCTATTGACTCCATGCCCGAGGAACTGGATACGGTCGAGAAAAGGATTCGGCAATTGGAAATTGAAAAAGAGGGAATCAAACGCGAAAAGGACGCCGGTGACCGGATGAAACCGATTGAAGAAGAATTGAAAGATTTATATGTCCGGCGGGATGATTTAAAAACTCAGTGGCTTAAGGAAAAAGAAGCAGTCGATAGCATTCGAACCATCAAGTCCGAGATTGAGCAATTTAAACAAAAGGCGGCCGAGGCGGAAAGAAAGGCCGACTACGAGGAAGCCGCCAGGATAAAATATGGTTCCCTGGTCGAAGCTGATAAAAAACTTCAATTCCTCACCCACTCTCTGACCTCGATTCAATCAAAATGTAAATTGCTGAAAGAAGAAGTTGACGCCGACGATATCGCTGAAGTCGTTTCCAAATGGACCGGTATTCCGGTTTCTCGTTTGACCGAATCAGAAAAAGAGAAACTTCTTCATCTTGAAGACAAACTGCACGATCGGGTGATCGGCCAGGATGAAGCGGTAAAAGCAGTAGCCGATGCCGTCAGGCAATCGCGGGCGGGATTATCCGATCCCAACCGGCCGCTGGGATCGTTCATTTTTCTCGGTCCCACCGGAGTTGGCAAAACCGAACTGGCCCGAGCCCTGGCTGAGTTTCTATATGGCACCGAAGATGCCATTGTCCGAATCGATATGTCAGAATACATGGAGAAATTTTCAGTTTCGCGACTGATCGGAGCGCCACCGGGGTATGTCGGCTATGAAGAAGGGGGACAGCTTACGGAAGCGGTCCGGCGTCGGCCGTACGCTGTGGTCCTGCTTGATGAAATCGAAAAAGCTCATCCGGAAGTGTTTAATATCCTGCTTCAGGTGCTCGATGATGGCCGTCTGACCGATAACCAGGGACGAATTGTCAATTTTAAAAACATCATTCTGATAATGACATCAAACCTTGGAGCCGAATATATCCAGTCCGAATCAGCTCGGATCAGCGATTCCAACCGGGATGAAATCTATTCCAGGATGAAATCGGAAGTTCTTGCCATCCTCCGGCATAATCTTCGCCCGGAATTTCTCAACCGGGTCGATGAGACTATTGTCTTTGCGGCTTTGAATCGCATGGAAATCACGCAGATTGTCAAACTTCAATTCCGACGGCTGGAAAAGCTCCTGGCCGACCGGCAGATTGAGGCGAGTTTGAGTGGGGCCGCTCTGGAATATCTGGCCGCGATCGGGTATGATCCGGCCTATGGTGCCAGACCGATCAAGCGTCTGATAAACAAGGAATTGAGCCAAACAATCGCCAGGATGATTCTTTCGGGAGAATTAAAACCGACCGGACGGATTAAGATTGATTATAAGGATGGTTCGATTCATATCAACCAGGAAGAAGTTACTGATATCAAGACATCATCCAGCTGACATTCGTGGTGGAATTAATTAATAGCGGCCGCCCCTGGGATATCCCAAAGGCGGCTTTTCTTATGGGTTTACATGGGTTCTGATTCTTCTGGAAATGATATTCTCGGGATTGATACCGGCATTATTCCTGATTTTCATGAAATAGACCGTGGTGTCAGAAAGAGCTGATGGAATAAGATGACTTTCAACCATATTCCCCCGGGTCAATTGCCCTAGATACTCAACCTTCAATAGATCAATTCGTGAAAACCAGGCCGGGTGAAATGATATCGAACCGGTCAGGCTTATACAATCCGAAACATCGGTAGGTGAAGGCGGATCGGGGGGAGGATAAAGCAGCGCTGTTATGGAATTGATTTTTGATTGCGTAGCTCTGGCAAGATCAGGGCTAATAGCGGAGTAAACACATATATTCAGTTGCCCGATCGCTTCCTGCCCGATATTTTTCAACACCTCCATACCGGCTCCGGAATTTTTCCGAGCCAGAAACTGCTCATATAATTCCCCGCCGGTTCGACAGGCATAATCAGGATCCGGCAAAGCAACCTCAGTTCCGATATATTTGTTCAGGAAAGACGGTTTGGCCAGCAGAATAATCCCAAGGCCGAGAAAGATTATAAGCAGGGCGGACAGGGTATATTTCAAGGCCTTGATTTTTGCCAGAGCGGTACTCCAGAGAACTTTGATTGTCAGGAAAAGGAAGATTAAGATCAATACAATTATGACGATCCGGGCGCCGGTTCGAGCCAGACTGCTGACGAAGACTTTTACATTGTATTGTCCCTGCTCGATTATCATACCCTTTTTTTGTTCCAGTTGCCCAATCGCGTCTCCCAGGGCGGCGCTGAAGTCACCGGTAATTTCCGTAATGGAATCTTTAATCTGGGCCATTCGTTCGGCCGTGGCGCGGTCAAGACATTCCCGGTCCTGTTCGATCATCTTGTCTATTTCGCTTTTCAATTGCCCGGCCTTAGCTTTAAGTTCCTCCAGGAGTTGCATCAATTTGCCCTTGGCCGCTTCTTTAATGCCATCGGATGTACTCTTCAGATAATCCAGCACCTGAGTCATTTGATCGGTCAATTCCGTCACAGTCTGACGGATTTGCACACCCGCTTCCCCCGATACCCGACCGGCGGCATCCTGAAGATCCTGAATCAAGCCTTCTAATTCTTCTTCGGGGAATTTGAATGAAAGACATCCCGCATTGAATATCAGAGGTGCCATTATCCCCAGCATCAAGACCCATATGGCAAATAGAGATACCGGTTTTTTTAAATTCTGCGGCATAAGCTTCTCCTTAATGCCCAAATTTTCACATAAATAATTACTATGCTCTATTACTCGTATTATTAATATCCATCGGGGCAAATATCCCGATTAAAGTCGCCGGATTATGTCCCGGCGACCTTAAAGTTTGATTTACATGGAATCCCGGAATACCCGAACCGGCTGCATTATAATCGCCTCCGGCCTGACATTGGGGATTACCCTTAATTTCATGAAATACTGCGTCGTATCATGCTTTATCAGAGGCACCGCGCTTTCTCTGAGAACATTACTGCCGACCAGTCTTTGCAGTTTGTTCACCTTCAGGAGATCATACTTGGATAGCCAGGATGGATTGATTGATCTGGAACCGGTGGAGCTTTCACAATCGGATACGACTGGAGTCGATGACGGCGGATCGGGGGGCGGATATAAAACCGCGGCGATGTCGCCGATTTTATTTTGAATGCCCCGGATGAAATCGGTACTCATCGACGTGTAGGCACAAATGCTCAGATAATGAAGTGCGGAATCTCCGGTATTTTTCAGGAGCAGGGAGTCGGCCTCGGTATTTTTGAGATTCATAAACTGGCTGTAAAAATTATCGCCGTTTTCACAGGCATTATCGGATTTGGGGATTTGTACCTCATACCCGATGATTTTCCCCAGAGTGACAGGACTGAGTAAAAGAAAAACTCCCAGAGCAATGATAATTACCGCCAGGGAGGGGAGACCGTATTTCAAAGCCGCAACTTTGGGGAAAGCACCTTTCCAGAGAGCCCGAATCAACCAGAAAAGCAGGATAAAGATAAATATCAGGATTATGACTTTGGCGATTATATTAATAGTCGAATCGACCATTACTGTGATATTATAGGTGCCTCGATCTATTACCGAGATAGCTCTAAGATAGATCAGGTTCACGGCGTCACGAACGGCGGCACTGACCTGCTGAATAATATCGACGATAGAATCCTTAACCTGGGCGATACGCTCGGCCAGTGCCTGGCTGATACATTTAATATTATCCTGAATCATCTGGTTAACTTCACGCAGAAGGTTGCGTGCCTGTTTAATCAGATTGTTCAACAGGCTGCGGATCTGCGCCGCGGCGGCATTAATGACCTCGATAGCCGCCCCCTTAAGCTGGTCAATGCAATCCCGCATTTGACTGGCCATTTCGGCGATGCTTTGCCGTAGCTGAACTCCAGCCTCGCCGACAATTCTTGATCCGGCATCTTCAAGATCCTGGATCAGCCCCTCGATTTCGTCAATGGGCAGAATAATTTTAATATCACCCCCACCACCGCCGGCAATGGCATTGACTGGTATGATATTGATTGTCAGAATGGCCAGCGTTAAAAGGGCCATGGTCTTTCTCAGTTTTAACAGCATATTCACCTCCTGGTATTTTGCCCGGAAAAGCTTTATTGACCATAGACAAACGTAAATGTGGTTCCCTTGTTTTTCACAATTGTCCCGCGTCGGGTCTGGCTCCAGTTTCCAATGGTAACCTTCATATCCCAGGTCCCCGGCTTCAATTTTTTGCGCTCCAGCGAGGGAGCTGGATTAACATTGGTCGGGGTTACCTCATAGGTTTTGTTGACATTAAAGGAACCATCGCCGGTACCTTCACCGGGTGTGACTATTGTTCCCGTAAAGGCAACGGAAATATATTGAGTGGTACCCTGTGTTCCCAGGGCGGTCAAATTCTGGATTTCCAGAATCGCTTCACCACTGGCGCGAACAGGTGTCGGATCGACTTCATCCGGAATACACCCGCATCCATCACATCCCCCGCAACCCCCAATTCCAAGACCAATAGCCAGTATTATCATCAGATGCAGGATGGCCCAGCGGACAGGGATATTTTCCGGGAATCCCAAAGTCCTCAAAAGTTTTCGCGACATAACTTGCCTCCTTTTGCAGGTTGATGCCATTTAAATAAAACTTAGAAATCTCGAGATAATTGATGCCTATTTCGTGATGAACTGATCGTGCTGAAAAGCAAATCGAAATAGTCTATTTAAATTAAAGGAAAGATTCTATATACAATTTGTCAAGTTTAAAATGAACGGAATTTGATCATGAATGTTATAGGTTGTAAATGCGGTATACGATTATTCTTCAGAATCGGTTATGCGCCTCAGTTCGTTTATTGCCTGGTGAAGATGTTCTGCAATATCAGTATGGAACCTTCTCTCAGCGATATGTGCCTCATAAATAACGATTTCTGATATCAGGTCGAAATATGTGATCGAGACGATATCGTAAATCGCCCCGGGATCATCCGTTTCAAGAGTCGTGAATCTCAGGCTGTCGGAATTAATACCCGGTTTATTGGCGATAAAAGACAATCCCTCATGGGTTTTTATATAATGGGCCGAATCCCTGGTGATAAATTCCTGGAAGGCCATAGAATCTTTCGGGAAGATCCAGACATAAATTATCATATCGGAATAATCATAGGATTGACTATCGGGATACATGGCGGCCGTATATCCGTCAAGATGGGCGTTATCAAGATCAAGAATCCATCCGGATGGGGCGCGGAAGAAATAAGCATATGTCCCTCCTTCGTAATAAGCATAATCGGAGCTTTTGGCGGTCATTTCTTCCGCGCCGGAAATAAAAAAACATATAAGCAAAATAATCGCCCAATACTTCATTTCTGTCTATCCCGTTATTCGCAACCAATATAATAGTTTTAAACGGACAAGGGCAAATGGTGATTGAACTTAAGAGAATAATCACGGTTTAAAAAACTTGCGTATGGGCCAATAATCGGCTATATTAATAATCTTTATGGAAGTCATGTTCTATTTGGCGTGCCAAACGGTTGTGTTATAAACATATATAGTGAGGTAAAATATGGCAGGAATCGTCGGCTACGGCGCTCATATTCCACGCCACCGGATCCAGGTCGAGGAAATCGCCAAGGTCTGGGGGGCGGATGCGCCCAGCTACAAGAAAGGATTAATGCTCAGGGAAAAATCGGTCCCGCCGCCGGATACCGATACCATTACTCTCTCGGTGGAAGCCGCCAAAAACGCTTTCAAGAGAGCCGGTCATGTTAAGCCGGCGGAAATAGGGGCCATTTATATTGGTTCCGAATCACATCCCTATGCTGTGAAACCGTCCGGAACAGTGGTGGCCGAGGCCCTCGGCGCCACGCCTGATATTCATTGTGCCGATTATGAGTTTGCCTGTAAAGCCGGATCGGAGGCTATGTTTGTAGCCCTTGGATTGGTTAAATCAGGTTATGTAAAATACGCTTTGGCAATCGGAGGTGATACCTCTCAAGGAGCGCCCTCGGACGCTCTGGAATACTCGGCGGCAGCCGGGGCCGCGGCCTTCATTATGGGGATGGATAAACTGATAGCCGAGGCTCTTTATACTTATTCCTTTATGACCGACACTCCGGATTTTTGGCGTCGCGAACATGAGTTTTATCCTCAACATGCCGGGCGTTTTACCGGTGAACCGGCTTATTTCAGAACCACCATGGGCGCCGCCAATGGAATTTTGAAAATGTCGGGTATGAAACCGGCTGATTTTAAATATGCCGTATTTCATCAACCCAACGGCAAATTCCCGCAAAGGGTGGCCGGAATGCTTGGTTTTACGCAGGAGCAGATCGATCCCGGGTGGTTATCACCGCGGCTGGGGAATACTTATTCAGGTGCCTCACCGATCGGGTTGACATCGACTCTTGATGTAGCTCAACCCGGAGATATGATCCTGATGGTTTCGTACGGATCAGGTGCCGGTTCGGATGCCTTTATCTGGAAAGTTACCGAGCGTATAAATGAAGTCCGCGATAAGGCTGTTAGAACGACCAAACTGCTCGATGAAAATAAAGTATACGTTGACTATGGAACCTATGCCAAATACCGGCGCAAAATCCTGAAGAATAATTAGGAGGTGAGATCAATGAGAGACGTTGCAGTAGTTGGCATAGGCATGACCAAATTCGGCGAGATATGGGAAAAATCATTTCGCGACCTCTATGTCGAAGCGGCTCTGGCCGCAATCGATGATGCCGGAGTGGATCATCTCGATTCCATGGTTATCGGTTGTATGACCTCCGGATTATTTGTTGGCCAGGAGCATCTCGGTTCTCTTATGGCTGACTACCTGGGGCAGAAACAGCTGGCCGCTTCACGGGTGGAATCAGCCTGTGCCTCGGGTGGACTGGCTTTCAGGACCGCTTTTCTTGAAATCGCTTCAGCGGCCTCGGATATTGTTATGGCCGGCGGTGTGGAAAAAATGACCGACATTTCCGGTGACGGGGCAACCTACGCTCTGGCCGCGGCGGCCGATCAGGAATACGAAGTTTTCCACGGCGCCACTTTTCCGGGATTGTATGCCCTGATGGCGGTGGCCCATATGAATAAATACGGAACCACGCGGGATATGCTTTCGGCCGTGGCGGTCAAAAATCATCACAACGGTTCCATGAATCCCTATGCGCAATACCCCTTTAAAGTCACTATGGATCAGGTGGCCAAATCGGTCAAGGTGGCCGATCCGCTTAATATCCTGGATTGTTCTCCGATTACTGACGGGGCGGCGGCGGTTATTTTAACGACGGTCGAGATTGCCAAAAAACTGGGCAAGCCAATTATCAAGATAATCGGTTCTGGCCATGCCACCGATGCCATTGCGCTGCATTCCCGTGATGATTTAACCACTCTCAAGGCGACTACCGTGGCGGCCGAGAAGGCTTTCAAGATGGCCGGGAAGACCATCAAGGATATCGACTTCGCCGAGGTCCATGATTGTTTTACCATCGCCGAATTGATGGTGATGGAATCGCTCGGTCTCTATACTCCCGGCAAAGCCGGTCAGGCGGTACTAAACGGGGAGACTGCTCTTGACGGCAAGTTCCCGATTAATACCTCGGGCGGTCTTAAATCGAAGGGACACCCGGTGGGCGCCACCGGTGTGGCCCAGGTGGTCGAAGTGGTCAAGCAGCTTCGCGGCGAGGCCGAAAATGGCCGGCAACTGAAAAGTAATCCGAAAGTCGGTATGACACAGAATATGGGTGGTTCCGGTGGATCTACTCTGGTTCATATTATGGAGGTGGCCTGATGTTTCCATCACGTATCTGGAGAGAAAGCAAACATCGTTATCGGCTCGAGGCGGGGAAATGCAAGAAATGCGGGAAGATAGTTTTTCCATACCGTTTGATCTGTCCCGAATGCGGTCATCGTGAATTCGAGAATATCAACCTGCCCGATACCGGCAAGCTGGTAACCTATACAGTTATTCGCGTGGCTCCTTCGCAATTCACCGACCAGGCTCCTTATGCCGTCGGTATCGCGGAATTGGCCAACGGTGTCAGACTGCTGGCCCAAATTGCCGACTGTGAGATCGAGAAACTCAAAGTCGGGATGGATATCCGAATCGAATTCCGTCGTATCCAGACCGATGGGCACCACGGTGTCTTAAGCTACGGTTACAAATTTGTACCCAAGTGGTACTAATTAATTTTAAATAGTACAACCGGGCCGCCATTTATTGCGGCCCGGTTTCACCCGCCATCCTGAATCCATGGGCAGGGAGGATATGTTTAGAATTGAATCCAAAATCAATCCCTCATCACCAGACTTCAAGGAGAATTTCCAGAAAAACAAAGAGCAGCACCTGATTCTCAAGGAACGTCTTGAAAAAATCAAAGAGGGCGGTTCGGAAAAAGCTCGGAAAGTCCATCTCGACCGGGGGAAATTGCTAACCCGGGAGCGGGTCGGCCTTCTTTTCGACAAGAACACTCCCTTTCTGGAGCTGTCGCCGCTGGCCGCTTATGATATGTATGATAATGATGCTCCAGCCTCGGGTTTGATTACCGGGATCGGGATTGTTCACGGCCGGGAAGTGATGGTGATCGCCAACGATGCCACCGTCAAGGGTGGCACCTATTATCCCATCACCATTTTAAAACATGCCCGGGCCCAGCGGATTGCTGAGGAGAACTATTTACCTTGTGTTTACCTGGTCGATTCCGGGGGAATCTACCTGCCATTGCAATCCGGCGTTTTTCCCGATAAGGATCATTTCGGACGAATATTTTATAATCAGGCGAGGATGTCGGCCAAAGGTATTCCGCAAATATCGGCGGTTCTGGGTTCGTGCACGGCCGGCGGAGCCTATCTCCCGGCCATGTCGGATGAGACGGTGATTGTCCGCAAGCAGGGGACCATTTTCATTGGCGGCCCGCCACTGGTTAAAGCGGCCACCGGCGAGGTGGTCTCAGCCGAGGACCTGGGTGGCGCAGATGTTCACTGTCGAACTTCGGGCGTGACCGATCACTATGCTCTCAATGATAAACATGCCCTGCAGATATGCCGCAATATTATCGAGAATGTCAATCGTCAGCCGAAATTCCGGCTGGATATGGCCGAGCCGGAAGAACCTTATTATGATCCTGAGGAACTCTATGGTGTTATCCCCAATGATGTCAGGAAACAATACGATATCAGGGAACTGATTGCGCGGATCGTCGATAGTTCGAAATTCCATGAGTTCAAAGAGCTGTACGGAATAACACTGGTCTGCGGATTCGCGCGGATTATGGGATATCCGGTTGGTATTTTGGCTAACAACGGGGTGCTATTCTCGGAATCGTCGCTTAAGGGGGCGCACTTTATTGAGCTGTGTACCGAGCGCAAAATCCCGCTCTTATTCCTGCAAAATATAACCGGTTTCATTGTCGGACGGCAGTACGAAGCGGGCGGGATTGCCCGCGACGGAGCCAAACTGGTGCATGCCGTAGCCAATGCCCAGGTACCTCGATTCACCGTTATTGTCGGGGGATCGTACGGAGCCGGGAATTACGCCATGTGCGGCCGGGGTTATTTCCCCAGGCTACTCTGGATGTGGCCTAATTCGAAAATATGCGTTATGGGCGGTGAGCAGGCGGCTGATGTTCTGGCCACGGTTAAAGTCAAACAACTGGAACGAGCTGGCCAGAAACTGACGAAGGAACAGATCGAAGAAATCCGCCGACCGATTCTGGAAAAATATGAGGCCGAATCCTCGCCTTATTATTCCTCGGCCCGCCTCTGGGATGACGGCATTATCGGCATGACGGATACGCGCGAGGCCGTTGCGTTGGGAATTGCCATGTCCCTCAATGCCGATATTCCTGATCAGAAATATGGTGTCTTCAGGATGTAGGTGAAGGCTATTATGTACAAAACAATCAGTTGTGAAATACAGGATATGGTTGCCCGGGTGGATTTTTGTCGCCCTGAGGTGCATAATGCTTTCAACGACACCGTCATTTATGAAATGACCGAACTCTTTGACCGGCTTGACAAAGAAAAATCCCTTCGCGCGGTGGTCCTTTCCGGGCAGGGGAAGTCATTTTGTGCCGGGGCCGATCTCAACTGGATGAAACGGGTGATCACCCAATCCTTTGAGGAAAATTTGATGGAATCAAATGCTCTGGCTGATCTTTTTGGGAAAATATATAATTTCCGCTGTCCGGTTATCGGTAAAATCAACGGGGCCGCTATTGGCGGGGGAGTCGGCTTTGTGGCCGTGTGTGATATCGCCCTGGCCGCCGAATCGGCGGTGTTTTCCTTCTCCGAAGTCAAAATCGGGTTGGTTCCGGCGTGTATCGGGCCGTATGTGGTAAAAAAAATAGGCGAGGGCAGAGCCCGTGAGTTTTTTATCACCGGGGAGAGGATGAAAGGGGAGAAGGCTTTCCATATTGGCCTGGTTAACCAATGTGTCAAGGATGAGGCACTTGATGGTGCGGTCAAGGATTTGTTAAAAATGATTAAATCATCGGGTCCGGAAGCAATCTCGGTAGCCAAAGTATTGGTGTCATCGGTTCCCAATATGCCCGAGAAGCAGTATAAGCCGTTCACGGCCGAAATGATTGCAAAACTCAGGATCTCAGATGAAGGACAGGAAGGTATGAACGCCTTTCTGGAAAAGCGAAAACCAAAATGGGTTGATGAATAAATGGGTGACAAATTATTCAAGAAAATTCTGGTGGCCAATCGCGGCGAAATCGCGGTAAGGATATTGAATGCCTGCGGGCTTCTGGGAATTCCAACATTGGCAGTATATTCATCGGCTGATAAGGGAGCGGTACATGCCATGATGGCCGATGAGGCGGTAGAAATCGGGCCACCCCCGCCCAATGAATCCTACCTGGCGATTGACAGGATAATTAAGGCGGCGGTCGATTACAAATGTGACGCCATTCATCCCGGTTATGGTTTTCTGGCGGAGAATCCGCGCCTTCCGGAAGCCTGCGAGAAAGCCGGAATTGTCTTTATCGGGCCGACCGCGGAGGCCATGAGGCTGATGGGTAATAAGGTGGAATCCCGAAAAAAAATGGCTGAAGCCGGAGTCCCGCTGATTCCGGGAATGAAAACCGCCGGAGCGAGTCTTGTTGCTTTTGAACAGGCGGCCGATAAAACCGGTTATCCGGTTTTAATCAAGGCGGCGGCTGGCGGAGGCGGCAAAGGCATGAGGATCGTCCGCGAGTCATCGGAATTGAAAGCGGCCATAGAGGCGGCTATGCGGGAAGCCAAAAACGCCTTTGGCGATGATACGGTTTATCTGGAAAAATATATTGAAAATCCTCGCCATATCGAATTTCAGATCCTGGCCGATAACCACGGTAATACGATTCACCTGTTCGAACGGGAATGCTCGATTCAGCGCCGTCATCAGAAAATAATCGAAGAAACACCATCGACGGCGGTGACTCCCGAAATCCGAAAACGGATGGGAGAGGTCGCGGTCAAAGTGGCCGAGGCGGCCGGGTATCGCAATGCCGGGACGGTGGAATTCCTGCTTGATCAGACCGGCGGTTTCTATTTCCTGGAAATGAATACGCGAATCCAGGTGGAGCACCCCGTGACCGAAATGGTGACCGGGGTTGATCTGGCGGTGGAGCAAATCAGGATTGCCGCCGGGATGCCGATCTCGGATTATGTCATGAAGGCCGTACAGCGGGGTCATTCTATTGAGTGCCGTATCTATGCCGAGGATGGTGAGAATGACTTCCTGCCATCGTCGGGCCATATCCATTACTACCGGGAGCCGGTCGGACCGGGTATCCGGGTGGACAGCGGGGTCTGTGAGAATAGCGTGGTGGGAGTCGAGTATGACCCAATTCTGGCTAAGCTTATTGTTTATGCGCCAAATCGCGATCTGGCCATAACCAAAATGATAAATGCTCTCATTGGCTATAAAATACTTGGGATAAAAACCTCACGCCGTTTTATGATCGATGTTCTCTCCCATGAGGCCTTCCGAAAAGGGGAAACCTACACCAATTTTATAGAAAATAACATGGCCGACCGCGGGACCGGATTTGAAGATATGATCGATCTGGCCGCGGCAGTATCATCGGCGGCCTTGATGAAAAAGACAAAGTTTTCAACCGGCGGCGGACCGGTGGAGTCACCATCACCCTGGCAGACTATCGGACCGTGGGAGATTGGAATGAGGATTACCAGATGATTAATGAATTCCAGTATCAGGATGATTTAATTGAGACTAACGCGGAGTTGGGCGAAAATGGAGTAAAAGTCTCAGTCGGCGATAAAATCTACTTCATTACGGAAAAATCTCCTGGTTTATATTGTGTTATTATTAATGGTCATAAAGTGGATGTTTGCTGCATTATCCGCGATGGAAAGGCTTATCTGGATATCGAGGCAAGGTTACTGGATTTAAAGATTCCATCCGAAGATGGTGCCACCGCTTCCGGTGCGGCCGGAGGGGTCGGGGTTAAGGATAAAATTTTCGCTCCCATGCCCGGCAAGATTGTCAAAATACAGGTTGGCGAGGGTGAAGAGGTGAAAGAAAAACAGCCGATGGTGATTGTCGAGGCCATGAAGATGGAGAATCAGCTTATTTCACCGGCGGCTGGCAGGGTTAAAAAGATTAATTTTTCCGAGGGTGATCAGGTTGATACCGAAACACCGATAATCGAACTGGAATTACCTGAAGAAGAGTGAAATGACCCACGAAAAAAAACCGGGGTTGGAAGACCCCGGTTTTTTTATGGGAATTTAAAAGATCGGTCAATGGTATTAATATCCCAGAACATTTATGGTCAGGCCAAATCCCAGGAAATCGCCATTATATTCGTCATACTCAGATTCCTCGAGAGTCCTTTTGGCGTCCCCCCAGATAACACTTGCCTCCAGACACCAGTTGCGTGCGAACTCATAGCCAATACCCCCGGATATTCCCAATCCGGTTCTGGTATCGGTACCCTCGAATGGCAATGACATGGCTGAAAGACCGGCTCCGGCCGTGACAAAAATCGATGGAGCCTTGGGGCGGAAAAAGTATGTCACTCCAATACCGCCGACACCGGAAAGAAGCGTCACATCATTGTAGGGAAGGTATGATTCCTTGTCGCCGTCATAATACATTTCGACACTGGTATCGATGCCGTACCAGGCCACATTACTGAGCCAATAAACCATAAGCTGGTTACTGGGAGCATATCCGATTTTAAAGTTACTTAAAAAAGAGAATTTGCTGCCATCCTGCGTAACATCATCCTGTCCGCTTTCCACCCTGGTTTCGCTGTATGAAGTAAAACCGGGTCCCAATCCGAATCCGAGAATGAAACCTTTTCTTTCTTTGTCGAAGGCGAATCCGGGGGCTGCCATCCCGAAAATAAAAGCCATAACCAGGGCGACCAGTACCGCTCTATGGTACATCGATTTTCTCATCTGTTTCTCCTTTCTGAGAACTCGGACGCACGTCATCATAAAAAAACATCTTTATACTTATAACAAATTGTGACCAATAAGTTTGCAAAAAAAGAACTTGTCAACTAAAATAATGCAAAATTGAATCTTGTGATTGGTTTCACTTGATTTCAGCCAGTCCATGTGTTATATAAACAACACGAATTCAAAAGACCAAACAATCATTCTGGAGGAATAATGGCTGAAAGAAACGATGCCTATATAGTGTCTGCCTGCCGGTCCGCTATCGGTACCTTTTTGAGCGGGTTGTCAGGATTTACGGCAACGCAGTTGGGAGCCCTGGCCATTAAAGAGGCCGTCAAACGGGCCGGTGTGGACCCCAAGAAAATTGATGAAGTTATAATGGGACAGGTGGTTCAGGCCGGATTGGGACAGGCTCCAGCCCGGCAGGCCGCCATTTTCGGCGGGATTCCTGCTGAAGTTCCGGCCATGACTATTAATAAGGTTTGCGGTTCCGGTTTAAAAGCCGTGGCGCTGGCCGCGCAGTCGATCCGAGCCGGGGATCAGGATTGTATCGTGGCCGGGGGAATGGAATCGATGTCCGGGACACCATATGTCCTTCATGGAGCCAAGGCGGGTTTCAAGTACGGGGATAGAAAACTCCAGGATTCAATGGTTCTCGACGGTCTCTGGTGCGCCTTCAAAAATTGGCATATGGGCAGTGCCGCCGAATTGACAGGGCGGAAAGCCGGTATCAGCCGCGAGGAGCAGGATGAGTTTGCCTTTAATTCCCATAAAAAGGCCGTGGCCGCCCAGGAAGCGGGAAAATTCCAGGCCGAAATATTCCCGGTTGAAATCCCCCAGCGCAAGGGTGATCCTGTTATTTTCGATAAAGATGAGGGCCCGCGGGGGAATATTTCAATGGAGGTCCTGGCCCGGTTAAAGCCGGCTTTTGAAAAGGATGGCACCGTAACAGCCGGAAACGCCCCGGGACTCAATGATGGATCATCGGCAACTGTTGTTGTTTCCGAAAAATTCATGAAAGACAACAACCTGAAACCGCTGGCCCGAATTATCGATTATACTTCAGTCGGAATCGAACCGGAATTAATTTTCTTCTCACCCATCTATGCCGTACGGAAGCTTATGAAAAAAACGGGTGTTGATATTAATCATTTCGATCTGATTGAGGCCAATGAGGCCTTCTCCGTTCAAGCTCTGGCTGATGGCAAGGAACTTGGCTGGGATTGGAACAAGGTCAATGTTCACGGTGGCGCGGTGGCTCTGGGTCATCCAATCGGTGCCTCCGGAACTCGGGTGTTGACTACTCTTATTTATGCTCTCAAGGACAGAGGCCTGAAGAACGGTTTGGCGACCCTTTGCCTGGGCGGCGGTAACGCCGTGGCCATGTCAATCGAAATTGTTTAAGAAGGGAGAATACGGACTATGCGTGTTGACAATATAATTAAAATCGGTGTTATCGGCGGCGGGACCATGGGAAACGGGATCGCTCATATTTGCGCCATGAACGGGTATAATGTTGTTCTCGTGGAAACCAAGCAGGAATTTCTCGATCGTGCCCTGGCCACTATAACAGGTAATCTTGATCGTATGGTCAAAAAGGAAAAAATAACCGCGGCCGATAAGGATAATGCTCTGGCGAGAATAAAAAAGTCGACCAATCTGAATGATATCAAAGACTGTCAGATCGTAATAGAAGCAGTCTTTGAAAATCTGGATGTTAAACTCGATATATTTAAAAAACTCGATACGATCTGCCCGGGCGGTGTGATCCTGGCGTCGAATACCTCGTCAATTTCAATAACCAAACTGGCATCAGCCACCAAAAGGCCGGCGGATGTGGTCGGGATGCATTTTATGAATCCGGTTCCGATGATGAAACTGGTGGAGATGATTCGCGGATTTGCTACATCCGACGAGACTTTCGCCACGGTCATGGAACTGGCCAAGAAGCTGGATAAAACCCCAGTCCCATCCAATGATTATCCGGGATTCATTGCCAATCGGATTTTGATGCCGATGATCAATGAAGCTGTGCAGGCCCTTTTTGAGGGGGTCGGGACGGTCGAGGATATCGACAATGTTATGAAGCTGGGTATGGCGCATCCCATGGGGCCATTGACATTGGCTGATTTCATCGGTCTGGATGTCTGTCTGGCCATTCTGGAGGTTCTCCACGACGGTCTGGGCGATCCCAAATATCGGCCCTGCCCTCTTCTTAAAAAATATGTCGAGGCCGGATTCCTGGGACGTAAGAGCGGTCGCGGATTTTATGATTATTCCAAATAGCGAGGTCCGATATGGATTTTAATCTGAATGAAGATCAGGAGATGTTTCGGGATTCGGCCCGTGAATTCGCCGAAAAGAGGCTTTTCCCGATCGCGGAAGAACTGGATGAAAAAGGAGATCTCCCGGAGGAATTATTGCGGGAAATTGCTGAACTGGGGTACTTCGGGCTTCTTGCCCCGGAAGAATACGGCGGCCTGGGAGTCGATACTCTCAGTTATGCGCTGGTGATCGAAGAAATTTCGAAAGCCTGCGCCGGTCTGGCGATTTCGATAAGCGTTCATAATTCGCTGGCGATTAAGGCTATTGAAAATTACGGGTCGGATGAATTGAAAAAGACCTATCTTCCCAAGCTGGCCGCCGGTGAGATTGTCGGAGCTTATTCGCTTTCAGAGCCGGGTTCGGGAACCGATGCCGGGGCTATGTCCTGCCAGGCTATTCCAGACGGCGATCATTTTATATTTAACGGCACCAAAAACTGGGTGTCCACCGCGAAACATGCCGGTATCTTTATTGTTTTTGCCCTGACCGATCCGACTCAGGGTTCCAAGGGTGTCTCGGCTATTATAGTTCCCAGGGATACGCCGGGATTGACGCTTGGGGCCAATGAGAAAAAGATGGGGATGAAGTGTTCTGATACCCGGGAGTTATCCTTTATGGATGCGCAGGTTCCAAGAAAAAATCTCCTTGGTGAGGAAAACAGCGGTTTCAAAATTGCCCTGTCGTTACTCGATAACGGCCGGATAGGTATTGCGGCCCAAGCTCTGGGTATTGCTGAATCAGCCTTTAAAGAAGCCCTTAAGTATTCCCGCGAGCGCAAGCAATTCGGGCGGCCTATTTGTGATTTCCAGGCGATTCAATTTAAACTGGCCGACATGGCCACAAGAATTGAATACGCCCGGTTGATGGCCTACCAGGCCGCAGTTCTCAAGGATGCCGAAGGACGCCATTCCCGAAAGATTTCGATGGCCAAACTGGTGGCTTCGGAAACGGCCAACTGGGTAGCCAATGAAGCGGTTCAGATTCACGGAGGCTATGGCTATGTTAAAGAATATCCGGTGGAGAGATACTTCCGTGATGCCCGGGTGACCGAAATTTATGAGGGGACATCGGAAGCACAAAGGATCGTAATTTCCAGGGATATCCTGAAGGAATAGCCATGGATTTCGATATCAAGTACAAAGATTTCAGGCAGGAAATCCGAGCCTATTGCGAGGAGAAAATCGCGCCCCATGCCGTTGAGGTTGATCGGGACCAGTTTTATTCCCGAGAAATCCATGAAGATATCAACCGGAAAGGCTGGTGGGGATCAATTGTTCCGAAGGATTATGGCGGACTGGGATTGTCAACGGTGGAGTACGCGATTATTGTCGAGGAAATATCAAGAGTCTGCGGATCGACTGGTTTGACTTTTGCGGCTCATAATTCCCTGGGGACATTCCCCATATATGCTTTCGGAACTGAATCCCAACGCAAAAAATATCTCCCCGAGGCGGCCGAAAAGGGAAAGCTGATAGCCTTTGGATTGACCGAACCTGAAGCCGGGTCCGATGCGGGCGGAACCAAAAGCCGGGCCGAGAAGAAGGAATATGGATACCTGATCAATGGAACCAAATGCTGGATCACTTCGGCCAATGTCTGCGATACGGCTATTATTACTGCCCGAACCAGCGATGAGGGAGGAGTTCACGGGATATCTTCTTTCATAGTTGAAAAGGGGATGGAGGGTTTTTCGGCCGGTAAGAAAGAGAATAAGATGGGTTGCCGAGGGTCCAATACCGCCTACCTGCATCTGGATGATCTGAAAATCAGCATTGATTATCTTATCGGTAAGGAAGGCGAAGGTTTCAAACAATTCATGATCACTCTTGACGGCGGCCGGATCTCGATCGGGGCTATGGCTATCGGCCTGGCCCAGGCGGCCTTGGAAACAGCGGCTCGTTATTCGGAATCCACCCTGGAAAATGGCAAACCGATCAACCGGCATCAATCCATTCAGTTCAAACTGGCTGATATGGCCATGCAGGTTGAAGCGGCCCGGTTGCTAATGTATAAAACGGCTTGGCTGAAGGACAATAAACATCGCTATACCAAGTTGTCAGCCATGTGCAAGTTATATGCTTCCGAGGTCAGCCATTACTGCACTTATCAGGCGATTCAGATTCTCGGACTCGATGGTATTACCGAGGATTTTCCGGCGGAACGCTATTTCCGCGATATGAAGCTCTGTGAAATAGGCGAGGGGACATCGGAAGTCCAGCGGATTGTGATTGCCCGCGAGGCTCTCCATGAATTGATCCCGAAGATTTAATTTCCTGACAGCTAATTACGGGGCGGCCGGATAATTAGGCCGCCCCAGTTTCCCGAAATTAAAAAGCCAATTCCCATCCATTCTGTTAAATAATTTTATTCCCCTCTCTTGACAATCCGGCAATTCTAATTATGAATATACCTGTATTAATGAATAACTGACCCGAATAAGTGTTTTATGAGGAAAGTCGGTTAATGTATATTTATGGACCGGTTTTATCCCGCCGCCTGGGTCGCTCGCTGGAAGTCAGTCTTGTTCCGTCCAAAACATGTACCTGTTCATGCGTTTATTGTGATCAGGGAGCCACTGATCGGCTCCAGGTGATTCGGGAGTCATTTTATCCGCGACAGGATATTCTTGATTCTGTGGTTGAGCGCGCCCGGGATATAAAGCCGGACCATATAACTTTTACCGGACATGGAGAACCTACCCTGTCGGCCGATCTGGGATGGCTAATCAGGCAAATCAAATCGAAATTGAGTATTGACGTTGCAGTCATGACCAATGGTTCACTTTTGCCTGATAAAGACGTCAGACTCGATCTGAATCGGGCGGATATCATCAATATTTCACTCAATGCCGGGAACGAAAAAATGTATCGCTCAATCAGCCGGGCGCATCAGAGTCTTGATTTCAGCACTATCCTGAAAGGTTTGATAGATTTCCGGCGCGGATACTTCGGCCGTCTCTGGATCGAAACCATGCTTATCAAAGACTGGAATGACAGCGAGGAAGAACTCTGGAGTATTCGCCATGCTATCGATGAGATCGAACCAGACCGGGTTTATGTCACGATTCCGACTCATCCCCCGGCCGAAAGCTGGGTCCGGCCGCCGGATCCCCAGACCGTGATTCTGGCCCAGGAAATTATCGGCCGGGCCGTTCCGATGCTCGAGGTGGAAAAAGGGGAATATGACCTTCGGGGTTTTGCCGATGCCCGTCAGGCCATTATTGAAATCGGTTCCCGCCACCCACTTCGTTTGGACCAGGCAGAGAGAATCGAAGCGGCTTTTGTGGAACATGGGACCGTAAGTCGTTTGATCAAAGATGATGAAATGTGTGAGGTCAGATACGACGGCCGGCATTATTTAATCCCCAAGAGATTCAGCAACAAGAATCCAAACCGCTATTGAAATCGAAAACTGGCGTATTTCAAAACCTCTTCTTTATTAATTAAATAACCAAAACTCTCAAGATTTAAAAATCCGGTTAGTTCTTGAAATCGTCAGAATTATTTAATATATTTGACTGGCTCGCATTTAACCTTTTGATTTCAGGAGGAATCTATGCCTTTTAATAAAGTCGATTATATCTGGATGAACGGCAAAATGGTGCCCTGGGACGATGCGAAAATCCACGTTCTGTCTCATGTCGTTCATTATGGCTCATCGGTTTTCGAGGGCCAGCGTTGCTATAAAACACCCAAGGGACCGGCCACTTTCCGTCACCAGGAACATGTGGATCGGCTGTTCAATTCCGCCAAGATATACCGCATGGAAATTCCTTTTACCAAAAAGGAGATTTACGATGCCATGCTCAATATCATTGCCGTAAACGGACTGGAAGAATGCTATATTCGGCCGGTTGTTTATCGCGGATATGATTCCCTGGGGGTTGATCCTTCCCGTTGCCCCGTCGATGTCGCCATTGCCGTCTGGCCGTGGGGGAAATATCTTGGCCCGGAGGCCATGGAGAAAGGGGTCAAGGTATGTGTCTCGACGTGGAGGCGATGCGCTCCGGATACCATGCCAATGATGGCTAAATCAGGCGCCAATTATGCCAGCGGGCAATTGATTAAAATGGAGGCGCTTGCCCGCGGTTATGTGGAGGGTATCGCTCTTGACGCTTATGGTCTGGTTTCCGAAGGTTCCGGCGAAAATATTTTCGTGGTTTACAGGGGGAAAGTCTATACGCCGCCGTTTTCGAATTCAGTCCTGCCGGGGATCACGCGCGATACCATAATCACCCTGGCACGGGAATTCAATATCGAGATTGCCGAGCAGAGTATCCCGCGGGAAATGCTTTATATGTCCGACGAAGTTTTCTTCACCGGATCGGCCGCCGAAGTCACGCCTATTTCTCATATCGATGATTATCAAATCGGGATTGGCCGGCGGGGACCGATAACCGAGAAACTTCAGAAACGGCTTTTTGATATTCTTGAGGGGCGGGCCGATGATAATTATGGCTGGCTGACATTAGTCCCCTCACGGGAGAACGTGTAAATTTAATATAGGGGATATGGCAATGCTGGTGGCCGTTGGATCGGATCATGCCGGTTTTGAGTACAAGGAAAAGATCCGCAGGATACTTATGGACCATGATATTGATGTACTTGATTTTGGCCCCGCTGGAAAAGATTCCGTCGATTACCCGGATTATGGACTCAAAGTGGCCCGGGCCGTGGCTTCCGGTAAGGCCGACAGCGGGGTGGCCATATGCTGGACCGGGAACGGTATGGCTATGACTGCCAATAAGGTTAAGGGGATTCGCGCGGCTCTGTGTTTGACCCCGGACATGGTCTATTACGCCCGTCTTCACAACAATGCCAATGTGCTTACATTGGGGCAGAAATATGTCAAAGAGACTGATCTGCCGAATATAATCAAAACCTGGCTGGAAACCGAGTTTGAGGGTGGACGCCATATAGCGAGATTAGAGAAAATAGCGGCGGCCGAAAAAAACAAATAATCGCTTTCCGCATTTCCGGGAAGCAGGCTTTTGGAGCGCCGATCAGTATAGCTGGAGGATAGCATATCATGTCTTATCTGAAAAAAACCGATCCCGAAATCTATGATGCGATGTTAAAAGAGACGGAACGGGAATCGGATAAACTGGAATTAATCGCCTCCGAAAATTTCGTATCCGAGGCGGTTCTGGAAGCTAATGGCGGCGTCATGACCAATAAGTACGCCGAAGGTTATCCGGGCAAGAGATATTATGGCGGTTGTGAATTCGTTGATCTGGCCGAGGATCTGGCCCGCGAAAGGGCCAAAAAGCTGTTTGGTTGCGAGCATGCCAATGTGCAGCCGCATTCCGGCTCCCAGGCGAATATGGCGGTATATTTTACAATTCTAGAACCGGGTGATAAGGTGATGGGACTTGATCTGTCTCATGGCGGACATCTGACACATGGTCATCCGCTCAATTTTTCGGGCAAACTGTATCAGTTTCACGGATACCAGGTGGAGAAGGATACCGAGGTTATCGATTATGATAAATTAATCGCCATGGCCAGAGAGATCAAGCCAAAATTAATCGTGACCGGGGCCTCGGCCTATCCGAGAATACTGGACTTTATAAAATTTCGAGAGGCGGCCGACGCCTGCGGCGCCTATTTGATGGTTGATATTGCCCATATCGCCGGACTGGTGGCGGCCGGTTTACATCCGTCGCCGATTCCCTATGCCGATTTTGTCACCACCACCACTCATAAAACCCTTCGAGGGCCGCGCGGCGGGATGGTCATGTGCAAAGAAAAGTATGCCGCCGATCTTGATCGTACCGTGATGCCGGGTATTCAGGGCGGGCCATTGATGCATGTTATCGCCGCCAAAGCGGTGGCTTTCAAGGAGGCTCTGTCCGATGATTTCAAGGCATACCAGAAACGAATTCTGGAAAACGCCAGAATTATGTCGGAAGAATTGAAGGGCAGGGGACATCACATTGTCTCAGGCGGAACCGATACCCATCTGTTTTTAATGTCTTTCATTGATCGCGATTATTCGGGAAAGAAAATTGAAAGGGCTTTGGATAGCGCCGGGATTACGGTGAACAAAAATACGGTGCCGTTTGATACTCGAAAGCCGCTGGTAACATCGGGGATTCGGATCGGAACCCCGGCTATTACAACCCGGGGGATGGGGCTGTCCGAAATGAAAACTATCGCCGATTTTATTGATACGGCTATTGAGAACAGGGAAGATGAAAGGGTTCTCGAAGGGATCCGCGGTGAGGTCAAAACCTTGTGTGATAAATTCCCGCTATACGAAGAGCGTAAAAAATAACTCGGAAATTTAAGGTATTAAGGCCGCCTTTTCAATAAGTCGGCCTTCTTTATTTATTGCCTATACTATTAATCATTGATTTTAAAGCCGTAATATCTTTGAATTGGGAAACGGGAGATAAGATAATGTCTCTGACAATGGATTCCACCATTAAAGGGGAGAAATAAAATGCTGATTCAGTTTTCCATGTTTCCGGCAGGCAATAAGGAGTCGGCCTCGGCCGAGGTTGCCAAAATCATTGATTTGATCGACAAATCCGGTCTTCCCTATAAAACCTCAGCCATGTCAACCGTGATTGAGGGCGAATGGAATGAAATAATTAAATTAATTAATAAATGTCGGCTGCGTTTAAGACGAAATAATAATAGAATCTACATGGTCCTGACCATGGATGACCGGAAACAGGCCAGAAAACGTCTGATGGGGAAAATAGATTCGCTTGAAAAACGGCTTAAAAGGAAAATTAATTCGTAACATAGAGGTTTCCAGATGTCCGCATTCAGAGTTATGCTTATTACCGTTTCGGTTGACAAGGCCGAGGAGCTTTCCCAGAAAATAGTCGAAAGCCGGCTGGCAGCATGTGTCAATATCGTTGATCACGTGAAATCCATTTATCACTGGAAGGGTGTAATTAAAAAAGACGCCGAAAGCATGCTTATTGTCAAGACGACCACCAAAAAGGTAGAAAACCTGATTCGTTTTATTCGGGAAAATCATTCATATGAGGTACCCGAAGTGATTTCACTGACTGTCGCCGAAGGAAATCCCGACTATCTTGACTGGGTCGATAAGGAGACCAGCCAATGAAGTACCGGCCGGTTGAGGATGGGTATCTGGTTCTTCTGGAAAGGGGCGAAAACATCCTGGAATCACTCCGGGGTTTCGTTAAGCAACATCATATACAGGCGGGTATTATCTCAGGAGTCGGGGCGGTTACCGAGGCGACTCTGGGAATCTATGATTCGGAACAGAAGGAATTCGTCACCAAAACCTTCATGGATGAACTCGAGGTAGGCCATTTAAGCGCCAATATATCCTACCCGCCGGATAGTGATGAGCCGTTTATTCACTGTCATATGGTCGTATCCGACCGTTCTTTGAGCGCCTTTACCGGTCATTTAGTTGAAGCCACCGTGCTACTTACGCTTGAAGTTTATATTAGAACTTTAAAAGATAAAATCACCCGGACACAGGATCCGAAAAGAAATATCGGCCATTGGCAATTGTAAATACAAAATCTCCGGTAATCACTCTGACCACCGATTTTGGCTGGCGGGATAATTATGCCGGGATTGTCAGGGGGGTAATAACAGGATTGAACCCTCTGGCAAGAATCATTGATATCAGTCACGCGAGCCCGGTTTTCAATATTGAAGCCGGTAAATATCTCATTGAAACATCATACGGCAATTTTCCTTCAGGGACAATCCATGTCGGAATTATTGATCCAACCGTCGGAACCAAAAGAAAGGCCATTCTGATAGAAACTGAGGATTATTTCTTTATTGGCCCCGACAATGGTCTTTTCTCATTTCTGGCAACGGATTCGATTCTCCGGATTATTTCTCTGACTGCCGGGAAATATCACCTGAGACCAACCTCTGCCACCTTTCATGGCCGTGATATTTTCGCCCCCGTGGCGGGCTATCTGTCGCTTGGAGTTATGCCTGATGAGTTTGGAAGGAAACTGCCGAAGTTAATC
This sequence comes from Candidatus Zixiibacteriota bacterium, assembly GCA_016933955.1. Taxonomy (NCBI): domain Bacteria; kingdom Pseudomonadati; phylum Candidatus Zixiibacteriota; species Candidatus Zixiibacteriota bacterium. The sequence continues at coordinate 48,997 of JAFGTT010000004.1, read as the reverse complement.
AGATTGAAGGAAAGGCGGTATACAAAAAGGGGGGGGCAGCTGATCGGACGGATTATATATGTCGATCATTTCGGGAATCTCGTGACCTCCTTTCGGCAGACGGATTTACCGGAAAGCAGATATTCGGTGTATTTAAATGGCCATAAAATCGGTGCCCTTCGGGAGACATATGACCGGGCGAAAAAGGGGCGGGCGTTGTGTTATATCAATTCCTTCGGTTATCTCGAAATCGCGATAAATTGGGGCTCGGCGGCCGACTATTTTGATATCAACTCTGATCTATCGGCCAAGATTTTAATTGCGCCGGTTATTTGCAACGCGTAAATTGCACCCCATGAGTGAACATTTGAATTCCCGGCGGCCGTCATGGAACGAGTATTTCATGCGGATCGCCATGCTGGCGGCGTCGCGATCAACCTGTCTTCGACGCCAGGTCGGGGCGGTTATTGTTAAGAACAAAAAAGTCCTGGCAACCGGCTATAACGGAGCTCCCTCGGGATTGCATCATTGTCTGGAAACCGGATGTTTGCGCGAGAAAATGGGGATCCCTTCCGGGCAAAGACATGAATTATGCCGGGCGATTCATGCCGAACAAAACGCCATTATCCAAGCCGCCACATCGGGCATCTCGATCGAAGGCGGTATTCTGTACACGACAACCTTTCCATGTACCCTGTGTGCCAAGATGCTGATAAATTCGGGAATACGGGAGATTTATGTGGCCGAGGGGTATCCCGATGATCTTTCAAAGGAGATGATGGAAGAGGCCGGGGTGGTAATTCATCGGTTGCTGATAAACCAGCCCGATAAACCGATTGAGGACCTGATCAAATGAAATGTCCTTTCTGCGGACATGAGGAAGATAAGGTGGTTGATTCCCGGAGCGCCCAGGACGGGCGGGCGGTCCGCCGCCGCCGCGAATGTCTTAAATGCAAAGAGCGATTTACCACTTATGAATATATCGAAAATGTCGTTCTGACTGTTACCAAATCGGATAACCGGCGGGAACCCTTTGACCGTCAGAAAATAATTCAGGGTATCAAATTGGCCTGCAACAAACGCCCGGTTTCACAGAAGAAAATTGAGGCGATGGTCGATGAGATCGAGGCGCGGCTACAGGAACGCTCCAAAAGCGAGGTGACCAGCAAGTATATCGGGGAACTGGTCATGGAAAAGCTCAAGGAGACTGATGAAATTGCCTATGTCCGATTCGCCTCGGTTTATCGTAAATTTCAGGACAAGACGGAATTTCTTGAGGAATTGAAGAAACTTCTGAGTTAGAAATACAATACCGGCTCTTAGTAATACCCACAGCAGATTAAAAATCATTTGACTTAATTCCGAAGTTTCCTCTAATTCATTATCATTATGGCGGATAACCAAAAATCGGATACTTCGGAAGAAGTCGTTAAAAAATCCAGTATGCCATTTTTGGAGCATATTGAGGAGTTACGCCGGCGGCTGATTTGGTCCCTGGTCGCCATCGGCGTGATGACCTGCATTTCATTTGGATTTGCCCAATATGTATATGAATTTATAACCGCCCCATTGGGTGATACCAAATTGCATTTCACGGAAATCACCGGGTCTTTTTACGCCTATCTGAAAATTTCGCTTATCACCGGCATCTTTGCCGCATTACCGATAGTCTTTTACCAGCTTTGGAAATTTATTGGTCCGGGATTATATAAAAAGGAAAAGAAAACGATTCTGCCGATGGCTTTCTATTCTACCGGCCTTTTTCTGGCCGGGGCGGCTTTTTGTTTTTTTGTGGTATTGCCGTTTGCGCTTGATTTTCTGATTCACTACGGGGAAGGGGAGATGACCCCGATTATAACCGTGTCCAGCTATATTTCATTCGCCGGGATGCTTCTTTTGGCTTTTGGGCTGGCCTTTCAATTACCCGTGGTCGGTTATTTTCTGGGGCGAATCGGTGTTATTACGGGGAAAGGGCTGGGTCGTATTCGGCCCTATGCTCTGGTTGCCATATTAATAGTGGCCGCTATATTGACCCCGCCCGACGTTTTTTCTCAATTGTTGCTGGCGGTGCCGCTGTATATTCTTTATGAAATCACCATTATTATCGTTAAAATAAGCGGCAGTAAAAAATAATTGAGAAACTTGAATTATTCAAAATTGGCCATATCTTATATTTGTATAACAGGCTAATAAAAGCTTGAGGAGACGTGAATGGTATGAATGTAATAAAAAAATGGATCACGGCGGCTCGGACGCCATTCTTTACCGGAATCGGTATCCCTATAATTTTCGGTGCGGCTCTGGCCTATTATCAAGTCGGAGAATTCCAATGGATGTTGTTTTTTATCACCTTGACCGGGGGGATTTTTGCCCATGCCGCCGCCAATATGGCCAATGATTATTTCGATCATAAATCCACCGATGATGATATAAATGAAAACTACACTCCGTTTTCGGGCGGATCCCGGGTGATTCAAAAGAAGATATTAAAACCGGGATCGGTTCTGACCGCGGCACTTGTATGCTGGGGGATGGCTCTGGCGGCCGGGATTTATCTGACCATGATGACACCGGGTTATTGGATTATTGCCCTGGCTGTAATGGGTTTTATCGGTGGTTTCTTTTATACCGCATCCAGGTACGCCTTTTCATACAACCGAATCGGCGAACTGGCTATCCTGATCAATTTCGGGATACTGCCTGTTATGGGTTCTTACTACGTGCAAACAGGACAATTCACGTGGTTGTCATTCTGGTCATCGCTTCCAATAGGTTTCTTAATTACGGCCATTTTATATATCAATCAATATCCTGACTATTTGGCTGATAAATCTGTCGGCAAGAATCACCTGGTGGTCACGCTGGGCAAGAAAAGGGCCCGGTACGGTTACTATTTTCTGATTTTCGGCAACTATGCCATCATTATTCTGGCAGTGGCTTTTGCCCGATTAACGCCATATGCATTATTGGCCCTGTTGAGCCTTCCGATAGCCCTGAAAACGGTTCGTTTGTTTTCGAGGGAATTCGATAAGATTGCGGAATTGATCCCGGCTCAGGCCGGTACGATTCAGGTTCATTTGGTAACCGGGTTGCTGATGGCCATCGGCTGTGTAGCGGGAGCATTGATTTAATGGTGGTTACAAATTCCCTTGACTTGGGGAATTATTGAAATAAATTAATTAAAGCTGTCTAAGCGGGCGTAATTCAGCGGTAGAATGCAAGCTTCCCAAGCTTGACGTCGAGGGTTCGACCCCCTTCGCCCGCTTTTGCTTATGGTCATGAAAATCACTGCTGTCAATCCCGATTCACCCCTGTTCGGTCATATTCGACCAGGTTATAATCTGATTTCGGTAAATGGCGAGTCGGTTCGGGATAATATCGACTGTATGTATAAACTGGCCGAAGATATTGTGGAACTGGAAATCGAAGATAATACGGGATATAGACAGCGATTCCGATTTGATTATCCCGAAGATATCGGTCTGACCTTTGAATCCGATCGTATTAAACGATGCCGGAATACCTGCATTTTTTGTTTTATCCACCAGCAACCCCAAGGGATGCGGCGCTCGTTATATATCAAGGATGATGATTATCGACTTTCATTCACGCACGGCAATTTTATTTCGTTTTCCAATATTACTGATAATGATATCTCGAGGATTATCGAGCAGCGTCTTTCACCGCTCTATATTTCGGTTCATACGACTGATGATCAATTACGCCGGGTCATGTTCGGTAATCGTAATCTTCCTCCCATAATGGAACAACTCAGGGCGCTGACCGAAAAGGGAATTGTTTTCCATACCCAGGTGGTGATCTGTCCTGGAATCAACGATGGAATTCATCTGGAGAAAACGATAAATGATCTTTATTCATTATGCCCGGGGGTGGCGACCCTGGGTATTGTTCCGGTCGGATTAACCCGTTACAGGGAAAACCTCCCGCAACTGAGAGCCTTTGATGCTATTGGCGCGGATCTCATGATAAAATATGTTCATCGGCGGCAGAGGGAGTTTTTCAGAAGGGGAGGGTCACGTTTTGTTTTTGCCGCTGATGAGTTCTATATTCTGGCTGGTCATGATTTCCCCGGAATCTCGGAGTACGAGGAGATGGAACAATTCGAAAACGGAATCGGTATGATGCGTCATTTCCTGACCGATTTTAACCGCCGCAAGCGTTTTCTGAAACCGGGCGACAGGAGATATCGTCTGGCCATTCTGACCGGGGAATCGGCCTTTACGGTTCTTGAGAATCGAGTCAAGCCTGATTTAAAAAGAAAAGGATTTTTTGCTGATATCATTCCGATAAAAAATAATTTCTGGGGCGAAAAAATCACTGTCAGCGGTTTGTTGACCGGCCGCGATATTTTAAAAAAAGCCGCTCAGTTGCGCCGAAATTATGATATTGCCATCCTGCCTCCGAACTGCTTAAATAATGATAACCTCTTTCTGGATGATCTTTCACTGGAGGGTTTCCGGAAGGAATCGGGACTTGATATTAGAACGGGGAAATACAGCATGATTGATACTCTAAATGAGGTTTGCCAATGAGTCTTCCTCTGGTAACATTGATCGGACGCCCGAATGTCGGAAAATCATCGCTGTTTAACCGTTTTTTAAGAAAGAAAATCGCCATTGTCGATGATACCCCGGGTATTACGCGCGATCGTAATTATTCGCTGTGTGAATGGCGGGGGAAGGAGTTCTATCTGGTTGACACCGGAGGAATGATCCCGGGCAGTAAAAGCGGGATTAATCGTCTGGTTCTCGAACAATCCGAAATAAGTATCGACCAGGCCGACCTTGTTGTTCTGATTGTGGATTGTCAAGCCGGCGCTGATGAAATTGATGAGCAGATTGCCACCCGTCTGCAACGGGCCGGCAAAAATGTCATCCTCCTGGCCAATAAAGCCGACAGCGATAGCGGCGAACTGGATATATATGAATTCATGAGGCTCGGGCTGGGAGAACCACTCCCGATTTCAGCCACGGGAGGGAGAAATATCGGCGAGGCCCTCGACGCTATCGTGGATGCTTTGCCGGAGACCGATCAACAGGCAGAGGAAGCTTCGGCCATAAGAATTGCTGTTATCGGCAAACCGAATGTCGGGAAATCTCTTTTCATCAACCGCCTGATCGGGGAGGAGAGAGTGATTGTCTCGCCCGTGGCCGGAACCACCCGGGATGCGGTCGATACTCCCTTTACCCTTGACGGCCGTAAATATGTTCTGATCGATACGGCCGGATTGAGGAGAAAATCCAAAGTAACCGAGGCGGTTGAATATTTTACCACCCTGAGAACTCTGCGAGCCATCGAAGGATGCCATGTGGCGGTGGTGCTGGTAGACGCTCAGGAGGGTCTCTCGGTCCAGGATTTGAAAGTTATTGAGGATGCGGTGGAAGCTCGCCGTGGGCTGGTCCTGGCGGTCAATAAATGGGATCTCGTGGAAAAGGATCATCGCACGGCCGATATTTTCACCTCGCAAATCAAAGAATTCGCTCGGACGATTGCCTATTTGCCCATCATATATATTTCAGCCCTGACCGGACAACGGGTGATCAAGACCATTGATCTGGTCGATCGGGTTTACGAAAACTGGGAAAGACGAATCCCGACCCCGGAACTGAATACACTTCTCGAGGAGATTGTCCAGAAACAGCCGCCGGCGGCCGTTCAGGGTAAGTACGTCAAACTTTTTTATGTCACCCAGCCCGATATCCGCCCCCCGACCTTTATTTTCTTCTGTAATTATCCTCAATCACTGCAAAAAAGCTATTTGCGCTATATCGAGAATCAGATTCGAAGTCGCTATGATTTCGAGGGTATACCCATCAGGATAAAGTTTCGCAAAAAATAATTAATCGCTGTTTGGGCCAAAGCCGGAACGGAATCGGCCGGGACCGCTTATTTCCTTCAAGTTATTGGCATAACTGCCGATTTTCCGGGTATGACATTGCCAATATCTACTGAAGATGAAATTTTCGACCTCGAAAGCAAGCTTGAAAAAACCAGATTAAAACTGCTTGATTTGACCACTATGGGGGCTCTTATCACCTCGATTTTGAACCTTGAAACAATCTTATCGGTGGTGATGGAAATGTCTATCAGGACGGTCGATGGTGAAGTTGGTCTGATTCAGCTCGAAGAAAACGGCGAACTTGTTTCTAAAATAACCTGGGGCGTGGATGATACGGTTATCAGGAATATTATTTATCGCGACGACAAAAATGTCGCCGATTACTGCTTTATCCGGCAGGAACCGGTAGTCATGAGTGATTTCGGTCATAATACGGATCTTGGGCCGAATCTGACCAGTCTTCTGGCTCTTCCCATAAAATCACGATCCCAGTGTCATGGCGTTATCGTCATCATTAATAAAACCACCGATGAGTTATTTACCGATGAGGATCAAAAAAATCTGGAAATGCTGATTAATTTCGCGGCCGTCGCGATAGATAATTCCATTCTCTTGAAAGAGTCTTTGCAGAAACAGAAAATCGAACAGGAGTTGACTATCGCCCGACAGATACAGGAAACCATATTGCCCAACAGCGCCATTAAAATAAAAGGTGTGGACATTGGACGATTGTATCGACCGGCCCGTTCGGTCGGGGGCGATTTCTATGATATTGTTAAACTCAGTGACAGCGAATTCGTGATAATTGTCGGCGATGTGTCCAATAAGGGAATACCGGCGGCCATGCTTATGGCGGCCTCGATTGCGATTATTCGATGCGAATTGATGAAATGCCCTGATATCAGTCCGGGAACGCTGATGAATAATCTGAATAATGTACTTTGCAGTCGAATAATCAAAAGCCATGATATGTTTGTGACGATGTTTATCGCTCATATTAATCTTGACAGTCGGGAAATAGTTTATTGTAATGCCGGGCACCTGCCGCCGCTATTCTGGGATTCGGGGCGGCGCGAAATATCGGAATGGCGTCCCGGTGGCACTTTCGTGGGCCAGTTTCCGGATATGCAGTTTAAAGAAGACACCATGGTCTTTAATCCGGGGGATCGTTTTCTGGCCTTCACCGATGGGATTACCGAAGCAGAGGATATTAATGGACGTCAGTTTGGGACGGAACGTCTCAAGCGGATGTTTTTACGTGAAATAGATATGTCGGCGGAGAAATTTTGCAGCCATGTAAGGGACCAGGTGGACCGTTTTACCGAAGGTGCGGGAGAAGAGCCCTTTGATGATTTGACATTGCTGGCAATCAGAATGTTGCGGGATGATCAAAAATGAAAAAGGTGTTCAATTATCCATCATGTCTGGAATCCGAAAGCCGGATGTATCAGGATGTCAAAGGGACACTTTCCCTGGCTGGCCTTCCCAAAACGTTATTGTACAAAATCATACTGGCCATATCCGAAGGCTTTACCAACGCTCTGATCCACGGCAATAAGTATAATCGGGAGAAGTCCATCCAAATCTCGATTACCATTAATAAGCGCCTTGTTATTGCCGATATAATGGATGAAGGAGCGGGAAATATTGAAATTCTCAGGTCAAGAAAGGCTCCGGATTTATTTCAGGAGGGGGGCCGCGGAGTCGATCTTATGGAATCATTGGCCGATGAAATTAGGTTTGAAAAAGGCCAGAATGACTCCGGTCTGAAAATCTCAATGATTTTTGACCGAAGCAAATATATAAGCGATGATTATTCATTATCAGATATGGAGGACAAGATGGAATTCCGGAAAAAAGACGCCGGCAGTACAACCGTTATCAGCATGTCAGGGCGTCTCGATTTAAGCAACGGAGGGAAATTGAAGGAGGAAATAAAAAACCTCCTGACCTCAGGGAAAATATCAATCCATCTCAATCTCGGTGAGGTTGAATTCGTCAATAGTTCCGGTCTGGGGGCTCTGGTCTCCATGATGAAAGAAATAAGGATTCATCGGGGCCGGTTGACCCTTTCCAATCTGGCTGATTATGTCCAGGAGATATTCGACATTACCCAGCTGTCGCATATTTTCGAAATCTATAACAGCGAAGAAGAAGCTCTTAAATCATATAGCGAAATAACGGTGTGATCAATTGATCGACCTGATCCCGGATTGGAGGAGTTAAAGGTTGAGCCGGAAAAATATTATTATCATCGATGATGAACTTCTTATCAGAGATCTGCTATATGATTTTTTCTCTGAGAAGGACTGGGGAGTGTCGGTTTTTGATACCGCCGAACGTGCCCTGGAAAGCCTTAAAAATCGAAAATACGATATTGCTTTGGTCGATTTAAAAATGCCGGAAATCGACGGGATAGCCTTGATAAAGAAAATCCGCGATCTTTATCCGGATCTCCCGGTTGTCATAATGACCGCCTTTCCTTCGGTTGAGACAGCCATAGAGGCCCTTCGGGTGAAAGTCGAAGATTATATCATCAAGCCTTTCAATATCAATAAGCTGTACAAGGCCATGGATGATATTGCAGAAAATAATCATTCCCGGGCTGGTGATCGCCGGACCGAAGATGTCGAATACCATTAGCCCAAAAAAATCTGATTAAGTCATTCTTAAAAAGGCACCCTTTGTCAGGCGCCTTTTTTATTATTCAGTATATTCAACTTAAGAAGTCTTTTCTATCTCAAACCCCTGATAAGGATTTTTGCCATACCGTCATTTTTTGCTTTTGCGGGATATGCGGATCAGGTATAATGGCATTGCTGTTTTTCTTTTTATGGGGCTTAATTTATTGCCGGGGTATCGGATACTGATATGTTTTTGTTGATTATAACATATCGTCGGTTATATATTTCCGGCATCCTTGAGGAGATGCAAAATGGATGAACGGGAAGCCATGGAAGTTGAAATCGCCGATGATGTCGGGCGTTTTGCGGAAACCTATTCTTCCTTTAATCAGATAATCAATAAACTCCAGCGGCAATATCTTTCTCTGAAGGAAATGTATTCTCATCAAAGCGAGGAATTACAGGCTGTCAACAAGACTCTTCAGGTCTTAATGGGGGAAAACCGGGCGGTCACGGAATTTTTGAACAACATTCTCAATTCGCTGTCATCGGGAGTAATGGCTATTGATTCCGTCGGACGGATATCACATATGAATCCGGCCGCCAGAAAGATTCTTGGTTTTGGTGAGGCAGATGACGGAATTCTGGGCGCGCAATATAATGATATCATGCCGGTTTCGCAAGATCCGGAATTATCCGCCCTTGAAGCCATACATTCCGGACACGAAATTGAAGGAAGGGAAAAGGAGATAAAAACCAGGTACGGAACCGATGTGAATCTATCAGTTTCCACTTCTCTTCTAAAAAACCAATCCGGGCAGATAATCGGCGCGGTGGAGCTGTTTCATGATATTTCCAAGCTGAGAAAGATGGAAGAGCAATTGTCGCAAATGAAAGTTTTGGCTTCGTTAGGCGAAATGGCGGCTTCCATAGCCCATGAAATCCGTAACCCTTTAAATGGTATTGGTGGTTTTGCATCACTTCTAACCCGCGATCTTGAAGATGACCCGGCCAAAAAAGAGATGGCCCGGAAAATTGTCGGCGGAGTGGAGAGTATCAATCGAATTATTCAAACTCTTCTCGACTTCGCCCGGCGTGAGAAAATTCAGAAATCTCCGATTGATTTAAAGAATTATCTGTCGGCTCTTCTGGTTGCTTATGCCGAGGAATATGGCCCGACGGATATCGGCGACAAACTCAAATTAGAGGCATCATCGGGAGACCTGATAGTCAATCTGGACCAACATCTTTTCAGACAGGTATTTTTTAATCTTATAAAAAATGGATTTGAAGCCGGCGGCAAAGATACGCAAGTAACAATTCGATTTGGACTCCTTCCCCTGGTTGACGCGCAGAAGGAATATTCCGAGGGGTTGGGACTGGCCGGAACCGAGACTCTGGTCCAGATTATAGTTGAAGATAATGGTCCGGGTTTTTCCGAAGCGGATTGCCGGAAAATGTTTTCTCCATTTTATTCCACCAAGGAAAACGGTATTGGTCTGGGTTTGTCGATTGCCTGGAAAATTGTCAAGGCCCACGGCGGGGACCTGAGTGCCTGTTCGCAGCCTGGCCGGGGAACAAAATTCTCGATTTTAATACCTGTGAATATAAATTAGGGCAGGAGGGATAGCATGAAAATAAATGTTCTGGCGGTTGATGATGATAAACTGGCCAATGAATTTTTCACCGAAACCCTGAAACGGGCGGGATACGAAGTCACTTCGGCATTTTCGGCTGAGGAAGCGCTTCAGGAAATCGAGAATAAGCCATTCGATATTGTGGTTTCCGATATTCGCATGAAAAATATGGATGGCATCGAACTACTTCAGAAAGCCCGTCAACTGCAACCCGAAATGGTGGTAATCCTGGTTACGGCTTACGGTACGGTTGAAAATGCCGTCAGAGCCATGAAATTGGGTGCTTATGATTTTCTTTTGAAACCGGTTTCGCCTGATGCTCTTGAAATTGTGGTGGAACGAGCCGCCGAATTGGTCAGTCTAAGAAACGAGAACCGCCAGTTAAAATCGGACCTGGCCAACCGCTATCAGGATATAATCGGTAAATCATCTCAGATGAGGCAGATATTCGATTTGATCGCCACCACCGCCAGGGCGCGCTCAACAGTTATGATAACCGGAGAGTCCGGGACCGGAAAGGAAATGGTGGCCCGGGCCATACATTATGCCTCGGATCGTAAGGATCGTCCGTTTATAACTCTCAATTGCGCCGCTTTACCTGAAAACCTGGTAGAGGCTGAGCTGTTTGGTTATGAAAAAGGTGCTTTTACGGGAGCCATAAAACAGCATAAGGGTCGATTCGAAATCGCCGACGGAGGGACTCTGTTACTTGATGAAATTTCCGAAATGCCGACCGGTTTACAGGCCAAGTTGCTTCGGGTTTTACAGGAAAGATGTTTCGAGCGAGTCGGTTCAACCGCTACGATCGAGGTTGATGTTCGGATTATCGCCACCTCCAATCGTAATCTCAAGGAATTGATAAAACAGGAAAAATTTCGCGAAGACCTTTATTATCGTTTGAATGTCATTCCTGTTCATCTGCCGCCTCTTCGGGAGCGCCTGGGCGATATCCCGCTTCTGATACAGCATTTTATTGAAAAGTACAACGATGAAAATGGTAAGATGGTATCCGAGGCCGACGAAAACGTGATGCGAATGATGATGAGATATCACTGGCCGGGAAATGTCCGGGAGCTTGAGAACTATATCGAGCGGGCGATCGTTACATCATCGTCAAACATCTTAAGCCAGAATGATTTCCCCAACGATTTGGTCTTAGGCAAACTGGCTGATGAAATTTCAGGGATTTCGGTAGGTATGAGTCTGGCCGATGGCGAAAAATATCTTATCCTCAAGACCCTTGAGCAATATGGCGGGAATAAAACCAAAACTGCTGAAATCCTTAATGTTACACCGCGAACTATAAGGAATAAGCTGGCCGAATACAATATTGAGACCGACGACTGAAATAGTGGGGCTAATTTATTGCTTTTTAGAGGCTTCCGCGGCCCCTGGCCGCTTTAAAATATTTCATAATTGCCGATACCAGTATTGATCGGCGGATGAAATTAAATATCCGCCGGGGTAGTAAAATATTGGTTTTTTTATGGATATAGCGACTATTGGTGGATTGATAATTGGCATCGGGGCCGTGATCGTTTCATTTCTTCTTGAGGGCGGGCACCTGAGCGCCATTGTCCAACCCCCTGCCATGATGATTGTTATCGGCGGCACAATCGGGGCTACCATTGTTACCACCTCGGTCAAGACTCTCGGAAATATTCCCAATTTGCTAAAAATGGCCTTTTTCAGGAAGCCTCCCGATTCTCTGGAGACGGTTGACCAGTTGGTCCATATGTCCGAAAAAGCCCGTAAAGAGGGTGTCTTGGGGTTGGAAAAAGATATGAACCATATCGCCGATCCCTTTTTCCGGAAAGCCATTCGGCTGGTTATTGATGGCACGGAAACATCAGTACTGAAAAACATTCTGGAAACGGAAATAGCATATACTGAGGATCGTCATAAAAAAGGAATCCTCTTTTTTCAAAAAATGGGTGGTTTTTCACCGACCCTGGGAATTATCGGGACTGTATTGGGGCTGATTCATACGCTAGGGAGTACGTCCGATGCCGAGCGTATGGCTCAGGCCATAGCCGGGGCTTTTATCGCCACTCTCTGGGGAGTGGCCCTGGCTAATCTCTGTTATCTGCCAATTGGTGACAAACTTAAACTTCGTCATGAAGAAGAGCTGGCCAATCTGGATTTAATTATGGAGGGTGTTATTTCAATCCAGTCGGGTGATAATCCACGGGTGGTCCGAACCAAACTGCTGTCTTTCGTTTCGCCCCAGTTACGCGGCGAAGAATAGGTCTCTATGATACGCCGTTCCAAAAAAGAAGACCACGAAAATCTTGAAAGATGGTTGTTGACCTACGCCGATTTGATTACTCTTCTTCTGGCCTTTTTTATTGTCATGTATTCCATGTCACAGGTCGATGCCAAGAAATTCGGTAAAATGTCCAAAGCCCTTTCAGGCGTTCTCAAGGGCGGTGAAATCGCGGTCCGGCGCGGGGATGATATAGGTACGGCACCTGGACGCGGAGTTATGCAGGTCGGGCATCTGGTTTCAATCGGCGATAAAATCCGTGAAAAAATAAAAGAAAAATCCGGCGATAATAAAACGGTCAGCACCGAAATCACAGAACGCGGCCTGGTTATACATATTATGGAATCGGCCCTGTTTAAACTCGGTTCCGCAGATCTGGAACCTCAGGCCAGAATGGTCCTCGATATTGTCTCCGATAATCTGCATGATATCCCCAATCATATCCGGGTTGAAGGTCATACCGACAATGTTCCCATCGCCACCAATAAATATCCATCCAACTGGGAATTGTCATCAGCCCGGGCAACTGAGGTTGTTCGCTACCTGATTAATACCCATTCCATCAAACCGAGCGAAATCTCGGCTCTCGGTTATGGTGAATTCCGTCCCATGAAACCCAACAATACCATTGAGAATCGGGCCCAGAATCGCCGGGTCGATATTGTCGTTCTCACCATGGAACTGACTGCGGCCGAACCAAGCTCGGAATTGTACCGCCAGTAGCCGCCTTTCCGGAAAATTATTCTCGTTCGGTGAGTATTATATTCCAGACCGACATCCCGGTCCGGAATTTATCTCGCACGTAAGTAATTGACTGGCAGTATGTTAGTCCGGCCCTGAAACATTGGCATTATCTTTGCTTAAGGCTTTGGCGGGTAATGCTATGTCGAACTTGATAAAAAATGTAATAATCGATAAAAGCGGAATTCCATTGCTGGAAAAATTCCTCGATTTATCATCGACCAGGCAGAAATTGATTGCCGGGAATTTGGCCAATGTTTCAACCCCCAATTACAAAAGCAAGGATATTGATTTCCATGGCGAATTAAAAAAGGCGGTGGGTCAATCGGAGCATATTGCGGGAAAACTGACCAATCCGGCCCATCTGCCGCTCGGCCAGAATAAGAACAGCGCCCCGGAAGTTATTGTCAATGATTCAAGAGATGCCAACGGAATAAATAATGTCGATGTCGATCGGGAAGTGGCTAATCTGGCCAGAAACCAGATCTATTATTCTGTCGGTGCGCAAATACTGGCCAGGAAAATCACCGGATTGAAAAACGCCATAAAGAGCAAGTAGATAAAACGGGATGAATAATTATGCCGGGAATTTTCACATCAATTGATATCTCCGCCACCGGATTAACGGTCCAGCGACAGAAAATGGATGTGGTCGCTGAGAATATTGCCAATGCTGAAACTACCAGGACCCCGGAAGGCGGTCCGTATCGAAGGAAACGGCTGGTCGCCGCTGAAAATACGCGGGAGACTTCTTTCCGCAACGAAATGACCCGGGCGAAATCACGTCTGGTGCGTACCGATCCCGGTCATATTTCCGGCGGTACCAAGCGTTTGCCGCAGACATCCGAATTATCGGAAGTGAAGGCGGATATTAAGGCGGCCCCGGCGGACGATTTCCGTCTCGTTTATGATCCGTCGCATCCCGAGGCCGATCAGGATGGTTTCGTGAAAATGCCGGATGTTGAGGTTGTCACCGAGATGGTCGATATGCTGGCCTCATCTCGAGCCTATGAAGCCAATACCATGGCCATTTCCGCGGCCAAGGATATGGCCAAGAATGCACTTGAAATTTAGCAATTAGAGGGAATAGACCATGAAAATCAATCAAATCGGAATTGACACTTATCGCCAGATGACAAACCGGCCGCAGTCGGAGACCAGAATGGCCGCTGAAAATAAAAAACAGGCCCAGCAGGCGGAAACCATACAAATTCCAGGCCAGGGTGAAAAAGTCGGATCGGAGCTTTCGGTACAACTGAAGCCCGGTACTTTTGTCGATATGCTTTCGGCAGAAGAAAAGCAGGCCATGGAAATATTCTTCGATAAGTACCAGGGTGTAGCACCCCGGCAGGGCGCATATTCAAATGATGGACAAACGAATAGCTCTTATCTTGGAAAACAAATTGACGTGAAATTATGAGCGGTAATATCGGACAAGTGAGCCGGCTGGTTCCCGGTTTACAGGAACAGCTCAATCCCGGACAGGTTTCGAATGAACAACCCGATAAGGGTAAATTTACGGAACTTTTCAACAATCTGCTGGATTCGGTTAATGAGCTTCATCTGGATGCGGGTAAGGCCCAGGAACTTTTGGCGACGGGGGAGGCTGAGGATCTGCACCAGGTGATGATTGCTATAGAAGAGGCCGGTATCGCAACCGATTTGCTGCTGGAAATAAGGAATCGGCTGATGGATGCATACCAGGAAATCATGCGTATGCCAATGTAGAAAATAAAAAGCTGAACTGCCATGGGATCGGCAATCAGGCATAAATAGGATTTACAATGGAATACTTTAAACAGCTTTTTCGGAATATTTCCGAATTTATCCGGGCCATGTCGCCCAGTCAGGCGATAATGCTGATTGGCATTACAGCCGGTATCGTTGTCGGCGCTATTGCCATGACCGGTTGGATCGGCAGCGTTAATTATGCCACCCTCTATACCAATCTTGATCCATCGGAAGCGGGCGAGATAACCAATTATCTTAATGAACAGAATATCCCCTTCGAACTCTCCGATGGCGGTCGGACAATTGCAGTTCCGTCGGGCGATGTCTATCGCCTGAGGATTTCTCTGGCTTCGGAAGGTATGCCGCGTTCGGGTAACATCGGGTATTCGATTTTCGACCAGTCCAATCTCGGGATGACGGAATTTCTGCAGAATCTGAATTTCCGCCGGGCCCTGGAAGGCGAGTTGATGCGGACAATCATGCAATTATCGGATGTCCAGGCCGCCCGGGTCCATATCGTTATGCCGAAAGACCGGCTCTTTGCCAAGGATAAAAAAGAAGCGACCGCCTCGGTCGTTCTTAAGCTCAGGAACCCGGCCGGTCTCAGTAAAAGCCAATTGGCCGGAATCAGCCATCTCGTGGCTTCCTCGGTCGAAGGTCTCAAACCGGAAAATATCTCTATTATCGACTATGATGGGAATCTGCTTTCATCAAAAATGGAGATGGACGCGATTGCCGGATTGACGGCCTCGCAACTGGATGTCCGTCAAAATGTCGAAAAATATCTCGAAGAAAAGGCCCAATCACTGCTTGATGGTGTCATAGGTCGAGGCAAATCTATTGTCCGGGTCACCGCCAAACTCAATTTCCAACAGGTCGAACGGACCTCGGAATTGTATGACCCCAACTCGGCTGTCATTCGAAGCGAGGAACGGACTGATGAAACCAAAACGGCCAAGGATAAGCAGGAAGAACTGGCTGAAAAAAATGATGAATCAAAAATCGAATCTTCGATTACCAATTATGAAATAAATAAAACCGTTGAACATATTGTCGGCGAAATCGGTGATATCAGCAAACTATCCATTGCCGTTATGCTCGACGGGGTGTATCGCGACGTGGAAAACGCCGAAGGCGTAACCGAACGGGTCTATGAACCTCGTTCGCAGGAAGATATTGATCGCATTACGGCTATTGTCAAAAACGCGGTCGGTTTCGATTCCGAGCGCAACGATCAGATCGAAGTGACCAATCTGTCTTTCGACAACACTTCCATGAATTACGAGCAGGATAAGCTGGATCAGATGTATATGCAGGAGCTCTATCTGGATATTGGTAAGAAAGTCGGGTTGGTCGTTCTGGCTATTCTGGCTCTTCTGTATTTCCGAAAAAAAGCGAAAAAGCTGTTCGCCGCCCTCGGTCAATTCCTGCCCCCGGCGCGCCCGCAGAAGGCGGCTTATTCGGGTTCAACTCCAATAGTCGAAGAGGAAGAAGTGGAAATTCCCAAAATCCAGCCGGAGAAGAGACGCAAGAAATTGGTAGACCAGATGCAGGAAACCGCCAAGGGGCAGCCCGAGGAAATTGCCAAAGTCATTAAGACGATGATGCTTGAATAAGGTGGTGCAACGTGAATTATGAAGATTTGTCAAATTTGCAGAAAGCGGCCATCGCTCTGGTAGCCTTCGGAACCGAAGTGTCATCGCTGGTACTTAAAGGCCTCTCCGAATCGGATGTGGAGAAAATAACCGTTGAGATCGCCAACCTTGGTGACGTTCCGGCAGAGATCGAAGAAAAAGTTATCGGTGAGTGTTATCAGATATTCATGGCCCGCAAATATATTTCCCAGGGCGGCGTGGATTTCGCTCGGGAAATTCTGGAAAAGGCGGTAGGGGCCAAGAAAGCCACGGAAATTATGGCCCGTCTGGAATCATCTTTCCGGACTTCCGGATTCAACCTCCTCAAGAATATCGATTCGCGCCAGCTGGTTCAATTTTTGCAGAATGAACACCCGCAGACAATTGCCCTGATTCTATCGCAACTGGCCTCACATCAGGCCGCCGGGGTACTCTCCGAACTGCCCTCGGAACTGCAGTCGGAGGTGGCTCTCCGGATTGCCACCATGGAAAAAATCTCGCCGGAAATACTGAAAGATATTGAATCGACCCTGGAGGGGCATTTTGATACCACCAATACCGGCGATCTGTCATCGTCGGGTGGGGCCAAAACCATGGCCGAAATTTTAAACCTGATAGAGAGCTCAGCCGAGAAGAATATCCTTCAGTCGATTGAGGCCAATAATGCCGATCTGGCCGCTGAAATTAAAAATATGATGTTCGTTTTCGACGATATAATTCTTCTTGACGATCGTTCCATCCAGCGCTTACTCAAAGAAGTGGAGACCAAGGATCTGTCGATTGCTCTTAAGGCCGCCTCGGAAGAAGTCCGAGGGAAGATTTATGCCAATGTCTCCGAGCGTGTGGCGGTGATGATAAAAGAGGAAATGGAGTTTATGGGGCCCATGAGGCTTTCCGACGTCGAAGCGGCTCAGCAACGTATAGTCGAAGCGGTGAGAAGACTCGAGGAGGAAGGGCAGATTGTTATCTCGGGACGCGGCGGCAAGGAGGATGTCATTGTCTAAGCTGTACCATACCACGGTCGGCCCGGACAAGGTCATCATTGGTGAATTTCGTGCCGATATCGAAGCCGACCAGAGAGCCGAAAAAAAATTGGCGGAAGTTTTTCTGGGGATAAATGTTTTTACCACCATCGACGGGAAAAAAATGGTTCCTATTCAGGAACTTCTTAAGATCGAAGAACAGGTTATAAAAGAAAAGGCTGAAGTCGAAGAGCAAGGGTATGATCGGGGATACAAAGAGGGTCTTACCAAGGGGTATGCCGAAGCCAAAAAAGTCATCGACAATTTTACCCGGCTAATTCAGGATGCCGTGAGTGAGCGGGAAGTACTGTATAATGAGGCACGGCGGAAAATATTGGAATTGGTCCTTCAAATCGCCCGTAAGGTCACCTTCGATGCCGCCCGCATTGACGCCGATGTAACGGCCAGTATCATATCCGGGGTCATTGATCGGCTGGTTGAAAGATCAAAAATCAAAGTCAAAGTTCATCCCGACCATCTTCCTCTGATCGAACAGCAAATCGATCGTTTCCGTGGTGATTCCAATGTGGTTAAAGAAATATCCATTGAACCCGACACCCGGGTCCGTTTCGGTGGCTGTTTTATCGAAACGCCGACGGGTGATATCGACGCCCGGGTGGATACCCAGATGGATGTCATTGCCGAGGCTATTCAGGCCTACGAGGATTAAACATGAAAACGATTCCCTATGACCTGTTTGCCGGTCAGATAGACCAGGCTTCGACTATTAAACACTCCGGGCGAGTTGCCCAGATTATCGGACTTGTTATTGAATCAATCGGGCCGGCGGTCTCAATCGGGGATCTCTGCCAGATAGAGAATCCGGAAAACGGCGATAAAATTCGCGCCGAGGTGGTCGGTTTTCGGGATAATCGTATTTTATTGATGCCCCTTGGGTCGGTATCAGGTATAACCCCGGGGTCCATTGTGGTATCGACCGGGGAACAACTACGGGTTCCGGTCGGGGAGCAGTTGATCGGCCGCGTTCTGGGCGGATTGGGTCAGCCAATCGATAGCCTGGGGCCAATTCTCACAGGAAAGATGCGGCCAATCGACAGTCTCCCGATTTCGGCCCTGAAACGTACCAGAATCACCCGGGCGATCTGGACCGGTATTAAGGCTATAGATATAATGGCTACCTGCGGTCAGGGCCAGAGGATGGGGATCTTTGCCGGTTCCGGGGTGGGTAAATCAGTTGCCCTGGGCATGATTGCGAGGGGTTCGACGGCCGATGTCAATGTGATTGCTCTGGTGGGTGAACGGGGAAGAGAAGTCCGCGAATTTATTGAAAAAGACCTTGGGGCAAACGGCCTGAAACGGTCAGTGGTGGTCGTGGTTACCTCCGACCAACCATCACTTATTCGAGTCAAAGGCGCTATGGTGGCCACCGCCATTGCGGAACATTTTCGGGACCAGGGAATGAATGTCATGTTGTTAATGGATTCACTGACCCGGATTGCCATTGCCCAGCGCGAAATCGGTCTGGCCGTCGGAGAACCTCCGGCGACCAAAGGTTTTACACCATCGGTTTTTGCCCTGTTACCACGTCTATTGGAACGGGCCGGAACCAACGAACGGGGTTCCATCACCGGTCTTTATACTGTGCTGGTGGAAGGAGACGATTTCAACGAACCGGTCTCCGATGCCGTCAGATCTATCCTTGATGGTCATATCGCCCTGTCGCGCCGATTGGCCTCCATGAATCAGTACCCGGCAGTGGATATTCTCGATTCCATCAGCCGGTTGATGATTGAGGTCGCCACTCCCGAGCATCTTGAACTGGCCGCGAAAGTCCGCCAGATTGTTGCCACTTATCGGGAGGCGGAGGATTTGATAAATATCGGCGCCTATGTTAAAGGATCCTCATCTCGAATAGATTACGCCATATCCAAGATCGATGATATTAATAACTTTTTCCGACAGGAGATTTCGGAGAAATGTCTTTTCGATGATTCCCTGAAGGAATTGGCGAAAGTATTCGAAACCGATAATGGTCGGACAGGCAAGGATGAAAAAGTTCAGATTCCGGCTGGAAAGAATGCTCCAGCTAAAAGAACATAAAGAAAAAGAGCGGCAGAAAAATCTGGCCCAGGCCACCCAGAAGGTAGTCAACCAGGAAAATCATCTGGCGGGACTCGGCCAAAAACGGCTGGAAACCCAGGCCGATCAACGAGGTTATCTTACCGGCCGACTGGCCCTGACATCTCTGACCATGTTTTCCCGATATTATACGCTCCTTAAGAAAAATGAATTAACCGGGCGGGAATTGCTTCGCATATATCAGCGGGAACAGGAAAAAAAAAGGCTCGATCTGGTTTCGGCGACACGGGAAAAAAAGATATATGAGAAGCTGAAAGAAAAAAAACGACAGGCTTACGATAAGGAAATGGAAACACTCCAGCAAAAGGAACAGGATGAAATAGCCTCGCAAATGTTTATACACAAAAAAAAACTCCCGTTATAACCGGGAGCTTTTTTGGATGATAGGTATAATGTCCGCAGGAAATCTATTTTATCAAAGTCATCTTCTTGCTCTGATGGAATTCTCCTGCGCTGATACGATAGAAATACACACCGGAAGACAGTACTTGTTCGTTATCACCTCTCCCTTCAAAGGTTATTTTATGATGGCCTGCGGGCATGGGCCCGTTAACTAAGGTTTTGACTTTTTGTCCAATTATATTAAACACTTCCAATCGGATATCGGATGCCGTCGGCAGATCAAATGATATGACTGTCGAGGGATTAAATGGATTGGGAACATTTTGCTCCAGAGCATAATGTTCGGGAATCAAAATATTATCATTATCTTCAACGGCTGTGGCCGAATTTATCTCAACATAACCGGCGGTGAAACGGGGGGTGAAGGTAAGCCCGCCGTAATCTTCTGTAAGAGTAATCTCCAGCGGCTGAGCCCCCAGGTAGCTTATGGAATCTATGGCCACCTGACCATCGGGGGCAGATGCCTCTATATCGAATAATATTGTTGCCATGACGCCTGTCCCGGGCGCCAACGGGGCGTCATCATCAAAAATCAGCGTAACCAGCAAATGCCTCAGCGATTGACTGCTGGGACTAACAATTTTGCTGATCGCCGCCTCTCCTCGAGTCCCTGTGAAAATTGTGCTGTTGTATATCAGATCATTGGAACCATAGATAAGAGCCAATTTCATATTGGCAATATCCTCAGTGTTGTAGGCGTTGATATTTACGGCGACTGTCTGGCCTGGGGAGCCTGTTACCTTATCAACCCAAATCGAGTCGGAGCTGGGTGGAGGTTCATTGATATCGATCAAACCCTTGACGAATTCCGGATATATGGGCATGGCCGAGATATCGGCAAAACAGGTTCGGGCTACCGACCTGGAAACCGTATCGATTGCGGTTTGCCCGGGGATTGCGGCAGCGTGAGCGGTGAAAAAAAGATTACAGAAAAGACCGTTTCCTTCGGGGATGTAGGTTGACCAGTCCATAACGTTAATGTCGATAGTGTCGCCGGCAATATAACTGAATACCGTATTTTCATCGACATATTCCAGACGTCCGCCAACCAGCGAAAATGAATCAAGGTCCATTTTACTGGATTCGAATTTCAGAACTACTTCCGCGGCATTCAGGAGTTCGTCATTGGAGAAATAAACCGGTACCGTGAATTGATCACCGGGGAGAGCGGATAATGATCCCACCCGAACCGTATCGCGAACACCGGGATCGGCCATGGCCACAGCCGAAATAGCCAGAGCAATAAGGATTGATAAGGTATAATAGATTTTCATAATAACTTTTCCCTTTAGTGTCATTACACTGAGAGCAAAAGAGATGCGAAAATCAAATAATTCCTGCGGCCCTGTTTAAAGAAATGTTTAAGCGGCAGTAAGTATATATGTATCAACGAATAATTCTTATAAAATATATATCCTTTTTGGCCCTTAGGCAAGTAAAAAATCGATAGAATCACCGGGCTTATGAAATAGATTGCAGGGTAATCTGCGGCCGGATTCTGTCCCCTGGTAAAATGGACCAGTTCCCGAGAAAAAATAAACCGGATTTTTCATTATTTGTTAAGATCAGCTCAGTTTGAATTTATTCCATTTTCGGAAAGACCTGACCCTGTGGTCTGGAAATCTTTTCCGTATTCCGAATGATACAATCTTTTAGTAATCCGATCAGGCTAAAATATTATGGCTCTACCACAATGATTCACAACAGGATAGGGTTATTCCACCGCTGGCAAAAAATGAGCGGCACAGGCCTTGCTTATAGGAACCCCGGAGAAAACCATGATTAAAGGATTGTACCGTTCGGCCTCGGGCATGTTGCCCCAGATTAAGAGACAGGAAGTGGTAGCCAATAACCTGGCCAATGCTTCGGCTCCCGGATTTAAGAAAGATATGGTCTTTACTAAAGAATTATCACGGGCTGAAGCCCGGAAGGTTCCCCGTCAGTCAGATTGGGAAACCCCCATGATCGACCAGGTTTACACCAAATACGAGCAGGGTAATTTCGATCAGACCGGCAATCCGCTGGATCTGGCTATTGAGGGTGACGGTTTCTTCATGTTCGATTCCGGCGACGGCAATAGTGTTTTATCCCGGGCCGGAGCCTTGACCGTGAGTTCCGATGGTTTCATAGTCAATCCCGATGGTCAACAATTGCTTGGCGACGGCGGACCGATTGCAGTCGGCGGCGGCAATGTTTCCGTTAACGAGTCCGGGCAGGTCGAGGTTGATAATACGGTGGCGGCCAATATCCGGGTGGTCAATATCGAAGACCCGACTATCCTTGTTAAAGTTGGTAAGACATCGTTCATGGTTCCGGATGGTATCGAACCGGCCCCGGCGGTGAATATCATCATTCGCCAGGGATATCTGGAGTCATCCAATGTCAATGTCGTCGAAGAGATGATTGGCATGATTACGTCGTACCGTAATTTCGAGGCTGATGCCAAGGCGGTTCAGGCTCAGGATGATTCCCTGGAAAAGTTATTCAATAATGTCGGACGGGTATGATAAACAGGAAGGATGGAGTATAAAGCATGCTTAAAGCAATGAGGACGGCGGTCACCGGGATGAGCGCCCAGCAGATGAATGTTGACAACATCGCCAATAACCTGGCCAACGTCAACACTACCGGTTTCAAACGAAGCCGGGTCGAATTTCAGGATATCCTGTATCAGAATTATCGAGAGGCCGGAACCGCTTCGGCTATCGGTTCGATGATACCGACCAATCTTGATGTCGGATACGGCACCAAACCGGTGGCGACAGTTCGTGAATTTTCGGTCGGAGATTTCCAGCAAACCGGAAATGCTCTCGATCTGGCCATCAGCGGCAATGGCTTTTTCCAGATTACCATGCCCGATGGAACCATTTCATACACTCGCGACGGGTCTTTCAAGCTGTCGGCCGATGGACAGGTGGTTAACTCCGATGGTTTTTTCCTTTATCCGGAAATATCTGTTCCGGAGGATGCCACCTCGGTTTCGGTGGGTATCAATGGTGAGGTTTCCGTTATGGTAGTCGGCACTGACGAACCACAGGTGATCGGGCAAATCGAACTGGCCCGGTTTATCAATCCGGCGGGTCTCTCGGCGGTGGGACATAATCTTTATAACCAGACGGTCGCCTCCGGCACACCGATTCTGGGCAGTCCTTCCCAGGACGGATTGGGAAAAATCGACCAGGGCTACCTGGAAATTTCCAATGTCGAGGTCGTCGATGAAATGGTCAACATGATTGTAGCCCAGCGCGCTTATGAGCTGAACTCCAAAGTAGTCCAGACCAGTGAGGATATGATGCAGGTTTCCAATAACCTGAGAAGGTAATGGTGATTGATGATTAACCGGAGCATATTCGCCCTGTTACTGCTTGGATGGATTGCTTTGCCATCAGGTATCCGGGCCGATGAGGCACTCGATCGGGCCATATCGGAAATGATAATCCAGTATTATGACCTCGATACGGCCCGGGTTGAAATTGAAATGCGCCGAAACCGTCTGGAAACAGCGACAGGTAAATATGACCGCTTGGAAATCGAACCTATGACCAAGTCCGATCCCAGAGGACTGATGCCCTTTATGGTTCAACTTTTTAACAACGGCAGTTTGGTTGAACGGCGGCAGGTCCGGGTGAAGATAGCCTGGTACCAAGAATCCCTGGTGGCGGCCGAACGAATTACGATGCACGATATAATTACGCCCGAGCAGTACTCTCTCCAACGAGTCGAAGTGACGTCGCTGACCGATCGCCCGTTAACCTCGGCCGGGGATCTTGATGGCAAACGAGCCAGAAAAAATATCCGCCGGGGACAGATCTTGACCGCGGGATTAATTGAAACCATTCCCGATATTCAAACCGGGGACGCTGTGGCGATTGAATATATCAACAATCTTCTGGAAATAACGGCCCGAGGGGTGGCTCTTGAAACCGGAAACATAGGAGATGTTATCCGGGTCAAAAACGCCGGGTCGAATAAAATAATTGCCTGCACCATCGTAGATGACGAAACCGTGCGGGTATCATCACATTGAGGTGCATGATATGAATTTGAAGAAAATCCTGTTTATCACCCTGCTTTTGCTTCTTTTGCCGTTCACTCTGAGAGTCCTGTCGGGTGATTTTGGACAGGGCACGTCTTTGTTTACGGATATTAAGGCGCATAAGGTGGGCGATATCCTGACCGTCCTGATTTATGAAGCCTCGAACGCTTCCAGTCAGGCCGAAACCAAGACCGAAAAAAGCGGTGAGTTTTCCACCTCAGGCGGACCAGGAATCGGGACTCTTGATTTTATCCCGCTTTTCGGGGCGGCCGGGAGTAATGAAAACTCATATAACGGCAAGGGCGAAAACCTGCGAAACCAGAGTCTCAGGGCCAAAATGTCGGTAACCGTGGTTGAGGTCAGAGAAAACGGTGATCTGGTCATCAAGGGAAGCCGGACGATCGGGATTTCCAAAGACAAGGAAACGCTGGCGTTGACCGGGGTGATCCGCCAGAAGGATGTCACGCCAGAAAACACGATCGACTCATATCTGATCGCCGATGCCGAGATCAATTATAACGGCAAGGGGGTGGCCGATTCGGCCAGCCGGCCCGGTATCGTCATGCGTTTTCTGAACTGGCTGTTTTAGGAGGGGCGATATGAAAAACATGATGCACTATCAGTTTTCCTTACCGGTCGTCTCTATTAGCGTTTTGTTACTGGTAATAAGCCTGTTCTGCCCGTCATCCGAAGCGGGAACCAGGATCAAGGATATAACCCGCTTTCATACTGAAAACCAGATTGATTTGATCGGTTATGGTCTGATTATCGGATTGGATGGAACCGGGGATAGCAAAGGCGCCAAATTTACGGTCCAGTCACTTTCCAACATGCTGGAAAGAATGGGCATGACGGTTGACCCCTCGCAGATGAAAATTAAAAACGTGGCGGCGGTAGTGGTAACAGCCCGGCTGTCCTCCAACCAGAGAATGGGTGACCGGCTGGATGTGACGGTTTCATCGATCGGCGATGCTTCCTCTCTGCAGGGTGGAAATCTCCTGCTGACGCAACTGGCCTCGCCTGATGGCGATGTTTATGCCGTGGCCCAGGGGCCGGTATCGATCGGGGGGTTCAATGTTCAGGTGGATGAGGGCAACAAAATCATCAACAATTATACCGTGGTCGGTCGAGTTCCGGACGGGGCCAAGGTGACTCGCGAAGCGGAGGGCCGAACCAATGACAAAGATATTCTCCTGACCCTGCGTAATCCCGATTATGCCACGGCTTCGAGAATAACCAGAAAAATAAATATCAAATACGGCACAACGGCCTATACGATTGATGCTGCCACCATCAGAATAGAAGTTCCCGATTCGCTTTCATACCCCAATGAAAGGGGGGAATTCATTGCGGATATCGGATCGATGGTGATTACGCCGGATGCGGCGGCCAGGGTAGTTATTAATGAACGAACCGGGACTATTGTCGCCGGGGAATTCGTCTCAATCGCCCCGGTGGCGATTGCCCACGGGAATATTACAGTTAATATCAAATCATTCCCCTCGGTATCGCAACCGGAACCCTTTTCCCAGGGCGAAACGGTAACAACCACAGAATATCAACTATCGGTCGAAAACGAGAAAGCGCGGGTGGTGAATTTCGAGGAAACCATGTCGCTGGCCGATGTGGCTAACGCCCTGAATATGATCGGGGCCGCCCCGAGGGATATCATTGCCATTTTCGAAGCCCTCAAACAAGCCGGAGCTCTCCGAGCCGAACTGGTAATCATATAGAAACCATGAGTATAGATAATACGACCAGCATTCTCCTGCAGGAAAACCGGGAACCGGTTGCCATCAGCGGCAAAAAAAGTCTCGAGTTCGAGAAAAAACGTCTGATGAAAGCCGCCAAAGAGATGGAATCGGTTTTTCTATACCAGGTCATGCAGGCCATGCGCAGTGCCATTCCCAAAGCTGATGAAGAAGACGGCTTGGGAATGGGCGGGGGATTGGGAAAAGATATCTATACTCAGATGTTTGATCAGGAATTAGCGCGGAATATGGCCGGTGTCAGTGACCGGAGTCTGGCCGGGGTTCTTTATCGTTCGCTTGAAGAAGTTCTCGAAAAGCAGGCTGGAACCGGGCCAGAAGATGAGACGGTCGAAAAATCACTTTTCCCGACACCGACTTATCTTCCAATAAAGAAGGAAACACCGGATGCGGCAAAATCTGTAAAATCCTCAGATGAAATAACATCAAATTCTCAAAACGACGATTACCGGGAACATGTTAAAACAGCGGCACAAAAATACAAAATCAGTGCTGAATTAATTGAGGCGATTATCAAAAGGGAGTCAGGGGGCAATCCGGGCGCGGTTTCAGAGGCCGGGGCCAAAGGATTGATGCAATTAACGGATACTACCGCGGCCGATATGGGAGTGGATGACGTATTCAATCCCGCCCAGAATATCGATGGCGGCAGCAAATATTTAAGAAAAATGATAGACCGATTCGGAAATCTCGAATTGGCATTGGGGGCCTATAATGCCGGTCCTGCGACAGTTGATAAATATGGTGGGGTGCCACCGTATCCAGAGACCCGGAATTATATCAAAACGGTTCTCGCAGAATTGTCGGCAAAACTTCCGGACAAATGATAAACCACCTGACTAAAGAGATTTTTCAAGATGCCGAAAGAAAATATTGAAAATAGTTCAAATTCTGAACTTATCAGAGAGCTGGTAGAAACACTGAAAAGGGAGGCATCGCTTTTCGAGTCATTTCTGGAATTGCTTGAACAGCAGCAGCAGGCCCTGATCGAAAACAATCTCAACGCCCTGAAGGAGACAACAGAACGGCAACGTGAAAGGGTAATTGAAAGCGGGATTCTGGCTCGAAAGCGAGAGCTATTGACCAGACAGCTTGCCGAGGAACAAAATATAACCGGGGATGTGACGGTATCGAGGCTTATGGAACTGGTGTTGCCGGGTCAGGCGACAACCCTGGAATTGTTGCGAGACACGATTATTGATCTTAATGGAAAAATAATGAAGATAAGATCGCAGAATGAACTGCTGATCAATCATTCCCGGGAGACCATAATGAAAACAATGGAACTGTTGGGGCGATTCAAATCGCCATCGGGAAATTATCAGGGAAAAGGGAAGATGGAGTCTTCGCAGACCACGCTGGCCCTTGATCGGAGGGCATAATGGCAGGGCTTTTTGAAGGATTGGAACTGGGCAAACGAGCCTTGGCGACGCACCAGTTATGGCTGAATACGATCGGCCACAATATCGCCAATGTCAATACCCCCGGCTATACCCGGCAGCGAGTAACCATAACCACCACAACCCCGTCCGATAATCCGGCCGGGCCAGTGGGAACCGGAGTTCAAGCCACCGAAATTCTCCAAGTAAGGGATCTCTTTTTAAATCAGCAATACCGCCAGCAAAACAGCTCCCTGGGGCAATGGACATCACTGGAAAAAACTCTGACACAGATTGAATCCCTGTTCAATGAGCCGGATGGCGATTCTTTGAGCGGCCTGATGGACGATTTCTGGAACAGTTGGTCGGATCTGGCCAATAATCCTGAGTCTTTGGCCGCTCGCACCTCGCTGAAAGAGCAGACCAATCTTCTGACCAGCAGTTTCCATCGATTGTATTCCCAGTTAAACGATTTGCGCGCATCGGTTGACAACGATGTTACCCTGGCTGTCGAAAATATCAACAGTATTTCAGCCGAGATAGCAGATCTTAATGTCCAGATATCCCGAACGGAACTGGGCGGGGATAATGCCAATGATCTTCGCGATAAAAGGGACCTGTTGATCGAAGGTCTGTCGGAATATGTCGATGTCAATGTCTCCGAACAGAAAAACGGCACCGCTACGGTTTATATCGGTTCCCTGGCGATTGTTGACGGTTCGTCATCCTACAAAATCGGGACATATAAAGCGGGGACCGAAAATGCGACTATCAGTAAAGTAACCTGGGCTGGAACCACCAAGGAGATCAAGATTCTGAATGGTGAGTTAAGCGGTCTGATCGAAACCCGAGACGAAATTATCCCGGAATACATGGCGGCGCTTGATGATATGGCGGCCTCTCTGGCCGCCAGTGTCAATGCTCTGCATCAGACCGGTTATGGTCTGGATGGATCCACCGGTATAAGTTTTTTCGACATGTCCGATGTTTCGGCCTCGGGTCTCAGTCTCAATTCAATCATTGAAAACGATGTTAACAATATTGCCGCTTCGCAATCGGGGGCGATCGGGGATAATTCCAATGCTCTGGCCATTGCGGATCTGAGGAATTCACGCTTTATGTCCCGTGGAACGGCGACCATTAGCGAATTTTACCAGGGATTAGTCGGCCAGATAGGCGTGGAAACCGGCAAGGCGACGACATTAAAGGAAAATTATTCACTTCTGACCTCCCAAATCGATAATTCCCGGCAGTCCGTCCAGGGTGTCTCATTGGATGAAGAAATGGCCCAGATGATAAAGTTCCAGCATGCGTACGATGCGGCGGCCAGGATAATTACGGTGATGGATGAAGCGCTGGATACGGTCATCCTTGGAATGGGTGTGGTCGGCAGATGAAAAAATAACCATTAACAGGCCACGGAGGGTTAATGCTGATACTGACAAGGAAGTTGGGTGAGTCGATTACTATCGGCGATGATATCAAGGTTACGGTACTTGGTGTCTTCGGCCGACAGGTTCGTATCGGCATCGAGGCACCATCAAAAGTGGTGGTCCATCGAGAAGAAATCTATGTGAAGATTCAAAAGGAGAATCGGAAGGCAGCCAAGACAGTCAAACAGGATCTCACCAGTGTCGTCAAACTGCTCAAGGATAAGATTACGGGTGATATCGGAAAGAAAAGGAAGTCACCGGATATTAAATACAAAAAATCCTCAAAGGGAAAAGACCAGAGCGATGATCGAGGTAATATAAAAAACATCGATTGAGCCTTTCGGACTAAATTGGGGCAGATGACAGGCTACCGTACGGAGACGGGGGAGTCTGCACCGGGGAGTAGAGAATTATGCGAGTCACCAATCAGATGATTTCCGACCAGGTGGTTTACAACCTCAGCCGGTCATTGTCTCAATATATGAAGCTGCAGTCCCGGATGTCTTCGGGACGAAGGCTTGAAAAACCATCTGATGATCCGGTGGGAACCCAGAAAGATTTACGGTATCGGAAAACTCTTACGGAAATCGCGCAGTACCAGCGCAATATCTCCAGTGGACTCAGTCTTCTGTCGGGTTATGACAACACTCTCGGAGATCTTAAGAACATTGTATCCTCGGCCAATGAAGTGGCTGTCTCACTGGCCAATGACACTTACGATGCTACTGCGCGGAATGCCGCCGCCAACGAAATAAAGGAACTAATTGACCAGATGCTGAGTCTGGCCAATAACCAGGTTGACGGGCGTTACGTTTTTTCAGGATACCGAACCGATGTCCAAACGATCCGAGCCAGCGCCTCCGGTTTTACTTATCAGGGGGATTTCGGCAATTTTCAGATTGAGATTGAACCGGGATCGAAGGTTGGTATCAATCTCATCGGCGCGGATTTTCTGTTGAATGAACTTTCCATTCTTGGGGAAGATGCCGATTTGGAGGTTGGCGTAGATGCGGCGACTCTCCTTGCCGATCTGCATCTCGGCGAGGGAGTTGATCTGACCACGGGAACCAATCCGGGCCAGATCTCCATCACAGATAATAATTCCGGTATAACCGTTCTGGCCGATATCAGTGCCGCGACTACTCTCGACGATGTCGTGACGGCCATTAATACGCAGCTGGCGGCGGGCGGCATCACCAATCTGGCTGTCGACTACGGGTTGGAAGGCAATAACCTGCGCTGGGTAACAGCGGATAATGGTCTTATCTCGGCCCAGACACCGCTTTCAAATTTGAATAGCGGCAACGGAATAGATATGTTGAATGGCGGCTTCATAGTACATAATGCCGATTATTCAACCAATGTCGAAGTCGATTTATCATCGGCCGCCAATATTGGCGATGTTATAAGCACTATCAATACCGCTCTGACGGCCGCCGGGGTAAACGCCACGGCCGCAATAAATGGCAGCGGCACAGGAATTGATATTACGGACAACACCGGGGGAACTCTGGGCCTGAGTATCAGTGAGGTCAATGGTTCGGCAACCACGGCGACCGATCTGGGTTTACTGGGCGATATCGATCCGGTTCTGAATGGTAAGGATCTCAACCCGGTTCTGGATTTTTCAGTTACCGAAGCCGGCAGCGGCCAGACAACCGCGGCCGACCTTGGGCTGGAGGGTGATTTCTCAATTAATTTTTCGGGATCGTCACTGCAACCGACGGTAAATTTGAATACGCCTCTATCCCTGATTAAAAACGGTCTGGGCTTGGATCTCGGGGTCATCAAGGTTTCTCAGGGAGACCGGGTCGTAAACCTCAATCTGGGCGATTCATCGCTGAGTACAATCGGCGATCTGATTGATGTGTTCAATAACAGCGGCCTTGATATCGAGGCTTCGATTAATGCCGATCAGACCGGCATCCAGGTACGTTCAACTTCAACAACGACATCTTTGAAAATTGAAGAAATAGACGATGGGCAGACGGCTCATAATCTCGGGATTTTCGGTTCACCGGATATCCTGGGCTCAATGACGATACTTGAAAACGCTCTACGCAATGACGACCGCGATGTTGTGGCTCAGATAATCGGCAATCTCGACAAGGGTATGCAGGAAATGTCGAATAATCGGGCTTCAATCGGGTCCAAGGTGATCAGGCTGGAGAATACCAATTCCCGGTTGACCGATCTGGATTTGAATTACACCAATCTGCTGAGTGAAGTTGAGGACGCCGATCTGACCGAACTGGTGACCGATCTGGCCATGCAGGAAAACAATTATCAGGCCGCCTTGATTGCTGCAGCCAAAATTATCCAGCCGACCCTTCTGGATTTCTTAAGTTAAAAAATTCTTTACAGAGGATGTATAGATGATGATATCGACCCTTCGCTTCGGAGACCTGGAAATACCTGGTGACAGGATTATTACCATGGCCAAACCGGTCCTTGGTTTTGAACAGCTGAAGAAATACTGCATAATCGAACGGGAGGACTGCCAGCCTTTTCTCTGGTTCCAATCGGTAGATAATCCGTCAGTGGCTTTTCTGATGGTGAACCCGCTGTTCTTTTTTGAAGATTACCGGATTGAAGTCAATCCCAAAGAAATAGAAGAATTGCGGGTGGATGACGTTCATACGGTCGAGACCTATGGCATTGTGACGATTCCCCCGGCCGACCCGGCCAATATGTCGATCAATCTTCAGGGGCCGATCCTGATTAATACCCGAACGCGGTTGGCCAAGCAGCTGGTTTTGGTGAATTCATCTTACAGCATCAAGCATTATCTGATGAAAGACCTGGAAGCTGTCATCGCCACTGGGCAATCGATAGAAACGATGGAACCGGCCGTGCCGGTATAATTGCCATGGCCGCAAAGAAAAGTAAAGTACCCTCGCGAAAAGCGCGATCCGGTAAGACTCCGTCAGCCGGGAAAAAGAATCCGGCCGGCAAGCGGACCGGGAAATCGTCAGTCACGGCCATACGCAATACTCTTAAGAAAGCGGCGGCGGTTTATTTCGAGAGAAACTTCGGCGAGGCCATAGCCTATCTTGATTCACTGGCGGAAATACTGGACAATGCCCCTGATACGGAACGCCTGGATTATTATCGCTTATTGACATTCTCGTATGCCAACAGCGGAAGAAGCGCTGATGCCGAAAAGGCCGCCTTAAAAGGTCTGGAATTGGATTCCGATGATCCGGATTTCCATTTTGGCCTGGCCTATGTCTTTACCGGTTTTAAGGATTATAAGAGAAGTCTCGAACATTCAATAAAATTTGTCAAACTGCTCGCACGCATGAAAAAAGGCAAGGACGGGATTCGTTATCTCAGCGAGGGACACGAGCATCTGATATTCAATTATCTGGGTTTGGCGTACAAGGCCAGTAATGAATTCGAAAAAGCCGAAGTAGCTTTCCGGAGGGTAATTGAACTCAATCCGGCCTATGAACACGCTTATTTGAACCTGGCCAATTTGTATCAACACCGTAATGATTATATGCAGGCCGAAAAAATCGTCGATTTGGGATTAAAGCAATCTTCCCAGGTGCAGGAATTGCGGTTGATTAAAAAATCGCTGGAAAATCGGGCTACCATATGCGCCTGCCTGATCGTCAAAAACGAGGAAGAACTGCTGCCCAATTGTCTTGATTCGATCAGGAGCTGGGTGGATGACCTGATTATTGTTGATACCGGCTCTACCGATCGGACGGTCGAAATCGCCCACCAGTATGGAGCCAAAGTTTTTTTCAAAGAGTGGGAAGGAAGTTTCTCCGCGGCCCGTAATTTCTCCATATCCAAAGCCACCTGCGACTGGATTCTCTATATTGATGCCGATGAGGAATTCGTGCAGGAAGATGTCGGCCGTCTGAGGCAAGCCATGGCGCTGGAAAACTGCCGGCTTATATCGGTTGATATCTACAATATCAAAAAAGAAACAGGTGAATGCACCTCGATATTATCATATCCCCGGATTTTTCGCAGTGATGCGGGATTCCAATTCGAAGGAATTGTCCATAATCAGTTGAAGTACGATGAATCGGAAGTCATTGTCCAGGCCGGAATCCGGTTGAAACACTATGGCTATAATCTTGCCCCGGATAAAATGAAACAGAAAATCGCCCGTTCAACCGCTCTGCTGGAAAAACAATTACAGGATTTTCCGGATGACCCGTTTGTCCATTTCAATTATGCCCAGATACTCCGAAGCAGTACCAACGAACCGGATGAAAGTTTATGCAATAAAATTCTGAAACATGCCCGGATAGCGGTAGATCTAAGTAATACTCACGAACATCATTCACCGGGTGTCCGTCTTCAGGCCTTGCACCAACAGGCCACAACCCTGTTGAGAATGGGGCAATTCGAAGAATCCAAAAATATCTGTCTTCGGGCTCTGGAATTGAAGCCGAATTACCTGGATGCGCTTTTCACTCTGGCCGAGGCCTATGCCAAGCTTTCCGACCTGGATCGGGCCGAGGAATATTTTCTTAAATATTTGCATGAACAGGAAGTCTATGATCCGGCCAAAGAGCAAATCAGTATGATCCAGCTTTACGCCATGGCCCGTCACAAGGTTTATTACTGGCTGGGTACGATTACCAATTTCCGGCAGGAGTTCAAATCCGCCGAGGAGTATTTCCTGAAATGTCTTGATGAATTGGAACCATATAGCGACACGTATTTGAAATTGGCCGCCATATATCTGGATCGGCGGGAACTTGAAAAGGCGAATGATTATATTGACCGGGAACTGAACCGTAATCCCGAATCCGATATGGCCAATCTCTATAAAGCACGTTATTTCGGTTTGAAAAATCTAAATGCAAAGGCCGAACACTATTTAAGTAAAGCCGTCGATTTAACCCGGGATAATCCTGAAATCCTTGAAAGAGCAGGAGTTTACTGGGCCGGTTCAAATAATTATGACCGGGCTATTCCCATTCTGGAACGTCTGCTCGACCTGAGACCGGGTTACGAACATGGCTGTTCATTGCTGGCCAGGGTTCATTATGACCGGGGAAATTTCGAAACAGCTTATGAATGGTATAAGAAATATACCCAAATGGCTCCCGATAATGCCGAGGCTATCAACGACATGGCCGGCTGTGCCTTTAAACTGGGCAGATTTGAAGAGGCCGAGGAGTTGTTTGGCCGATCTCTGGAATTAAATTCAAATATTGCCGCCACCTATCGCAATATCGGCCTGACCAAACTGTGCCTGGGCAAATTAAAGGAAGCCCGGACATATCTTGAAAATTATAACAAAATCGCCCCGGACGATCTGGATGTTGTTATGGCTCTTGGGATTATCGATTTTCAGGAAGGTGCTTTCGGGGCGGCAATCCCGCATTTTGAAAAATTCCTCGGGAGAAACCCTAAAAATATTGATTGCCTTTTCAACATCTCGGAGTGCTACCTCAATCTCGGCTATGCCGATTCCGCGGCAATAGGTTACCGGCAGATTCTCAAGATCCGTCCGGATTTTGAACCGGCCGCCCGCCGCCTGAATGAAATGGAAACCGCCAAAGCCCCGGCCTAAGTCATTGAAATTCAGGTCCGATTTAAAAATACCGCGGGAAGTGTTCTGTAAAGTTTCGCGGTTTTATGCCGATTTAATTATCAAAAATATGAATAGAAGAAAAACCACTTATAAAGTCAATTTTAAACTAAAGGGGAGGTGTATCGAGGAATAAGTTCCATCCAATTATTAGTCTAATAGGAAAGTTGACATCGGATGTAACCCTGCACAGGGGTAGTCAAGTATGTTGGGGAACGGAAACCCCGGCACTATTCAAGGAGGAAATGACTGATGTCACTTCGTATCAACAACAATATTGCCGCCATTAACGCGCATCGCAATCTGGTTAACACCACGACCGATCTTTCCAAGTCCATGGAAAAATTGTCGTCCGGTTACCAGATCAACCGGGCGGCTGATAACCCGGCCGGTCTGGTGATTTCGGAGCAGTTCCGTGCCCAGATTGCCGGTCTCAACCGCGCCATCGAAAACTCCGAGGGATCGATCAACATGATCCAGACGGCTGAAGGCGCTCTGAACGAAATCAATAACCTGTTGGTCTCCATGAGAGAATTGGCCATTCACGCCGCCAACGAAGGTTTCAACGACACCGCCCAGCTGGAAGCCGATCAGGCTGAAATCGACAATGCCATCAAGACCATTGATCGTATTGCCGCCAACACCCAGTTTGGAACCAAGAAGCTGCTTGATGGCACCAAGGCCAATACCGCCACCATCACCAGTGCCAATACCACCGGTATTACAATTAAGGACAGCTACCTGACCACCGGATCCCATTCTATCGTGGCCACCAAGACAGCTGATCCGACAGCTTCGCTTAATACCACTTCTTATGGTCTTTCGCTCGACAGTACCATAACGCCATATAACCTGACCGATGGTATACACAACCTCGACGTTATCCAGGCTTCCGCGGGCGCTACAAAATCGGGTGATAGCATCAACATTCTCGATGCCTGGGGCAATGGTATTACTTTTGATACCGCCGCCGCCAAAGCCATCGTGGATACCGGTGGAGCTATCGGTGCCGCCGCGACTCACAGCGGAACCTACACGGTGAAATTGAATTATCAGGAAAACGGTGAATCCACCACCGGCTGGCAGACTTTGAACATCGATGTTTCGACCGCCGCCGGCGCCACGACCCAGAGAGCCGATCTGGTTTCGTTGTGGAATGCGGCCATCAACTCCAATGCCGAACTGGCCGGTAAAGTTGAGGCTGCTCTTGACGGTGCCACCCTCCAGTTCACTTCGACCAACGAGGGTTCCGGATACTCCGTGGCCGTTGATGATTCTTCAACCACCGCCGGCGTGGCCTGGTTCAGCTTTGCCGATGCCTCGTCCCGCGGCGTTTCGCATCAGGATCTGAGATTCCAGATTGACGTGGCCAAAACCTCGGCCAGCGTCGACACCACCATTCAGATCGCGGCCAATACCTATACTTCGCTGTCAGCCTTGATAACCGAAATCAATGACAAGCTCGATGATGCCACCGCCTTTGGCACCGTTGAGGGAACCAGCGTGGCTAACCTGACAGCCAGCGCTCTCGGGACGGATCGGATCAAGTTCACCCTGAGTGATGAAGGTTCGGACTACAGCATTCAGCTGAAAGCCGCCGTCTCCGGCGATGGTGTGGGTTCGGCTCGAAGCGTTCTCGGCCTTACCACTGATGCCGTGGCTGTTCAGGGGACCGATGCATTAATCAGCTTCGACAATTATACCAACACGATTTCGGCTGTCGATTATGGCAGCAGCCGCAACGTGACCATAGCCAATAAGGCTACCGGCGAATCCGGTCGCGGAACGATAGGTATTACTCTGGCAACCGCCAACCAGGGCGTCAACCTCGGTAATATGCTGCTTGATGTCACGGCGGCGAAATACGATGTCCGTCTCGACTCCGGTCCGGCTACGGCCGTTACCGCCGGTGTTGATACGCTGGTTTACAACGCCGATCGGACGGAATCGATGAAACTCAATATCGACCTTACCTCCAACGGTGGCAGCGAGCAGATCACCAATACCGACCAGTCGCTGGTCTTCCAGATTGGTGCCAACGTTGGACAGATCGCCAAAATCGGTCTTAACAACATGTCCGCTTCCGCTCTGGCTAAGAATGTGGCCGGTAACATGTTCAGCTCATTGTCAGCAATCAATGTGACAACGGTCCAGGGCGCTCAGGATGCCCAGTCCATCATTGATCAGGCCATCGATGAGGTTTCCACATCCCGCGGCACTCTCGGTAGTTTCCAGAAAAACACTCTGGAATCCAACCTGAGAAACCTGCGGGTAGCCTCGCAGAACCTGCAGTCCTCGGAATCCAGTATTCGCGATACCGACATGGCCAAGGAAATGTCGACTTTCGTGAAGAGCCAGATTCTGTTGCAGGCCGGCACCGCCATGCTGGCCCAGGCCAACCAGGTTCCGCAGGTTGTGCTGTCGCTCTTCGGTTAATACCATGTCTGATAACCGGCGGGGAATATACCCGCCGGTTTTTTTTTGCCATTCTCCCTTTTTGCGCCCTGTCCAATTCATGGTTATGGCTGAATAAAATCGCGAAATTACCGATAAAATAATGTAGGGGAAAAAGGCATAATAACGGGTATTGAAATGATCGATAACCGGTTATCCGAAATTTTTATGCCGCTATTAGCTAAACAAGGGACACCTTTTTTTCAAAGGAGTTGCCATGCCCGGCACACAAACTATTGAAGGTCTTGCTTCCAACCTTGATATCACCGAAATGGTCGATACCCTCATGTCATTTGAGAAGGTTGAAGTTACATACATGGAGCAGGAAAAGGAGCTAAAAACTCAGCAGGTGGCGGCCTATAATGCCGTTCTGGCCAAATTCATTGCTCTTCAAACCCAGATTAAATTACTGAAAAAAGAATCATCATATAACAAAGCCAATATTGAAATTTCCGACCCGGATGTTTTAAGCGCGACGGCCACCGACCGCGTGACCTCGGGGTCATATAATCTCCGGGTAACTTCGCTGGCCCATAATCATCAACTCGCCTCGCAGGGAGTCGATGACGCTACTTCCAATATCTTTGGAACGGGGACTATTCAACTGGCTGTTGGCGATGCCAGTCTTACGACCATCAGTATCGATGACGGAAATAATAACTTGATCGGTATCAAAGACGCTATTAACAATGCCGATGTCGGTGTAACCGCATCAGTAATAAATGATGGGTCTTCATCTAATCCGTACCGCCTGCTTTTAACAGCCGACAAAACCGGGCAAACCAACTCCATAAAATTGAATGTCTCGCTGGAAGGCGGCGAAACTCTGGATTATGTCAATAGCTCCTTTGATACCCCCGAAGAGATATCATTCGCAACCACTTCCACTGCCGCCGTCGCTCTTGGCTCATCGGCCTCATATTCCGGATGTAAAAATAAAGTATATACCTTTACCGTGGATGGTAGCGGAGCGCAGACAATCGGATCGGATATTATTACCATTAATTGGAGTGACGGCACCAATTCCGGGTCGATTCAGGTCACTCAGGCTGATAGTGAGGTCGAACTTGTCGGTGAAGGTGCGGATGGACTCAAATTATCCTTATCTTCGGGAAGGCTGACCGGGGGAGATACCTTCCAGGTAACGGCTTTTTCGCCGGTCCTCCAGAAAGCCAGCGATGCCACGATTGAAATCGGTGGTGACACTGATTCCGGCGGATCATCGATCGTCATCAATTCCAGCACCAATGAATTCAAAGAAGTAATTCCCGGATTGAGCCTGAAGGTGGCCAAGCTGACAGAATCCGGCGAAACGGTTTCAATCAATACCTCAATCGATACCGACGGCATCAAGACCATGATTACCGATTTTATCAGTAAATATAATGATATCATGGATTTTATCGACAATCAATTTACCTATGATCAGGATACCGAAGAGTCCGGAATTCTATTTGCCGATTATTCACTTCAGGTAATGCAATCCAGCCTGCGGTCTTCGGCCGCACTGGCTATCAATGAGCTGACCGGTGATATTAGGAGTTTGGCTTCGATCGGCATACGTTCCGGGATCGATGGTAAATTGAGTATCACCAATTCATCTCTTCTGACCGAGGCGCTTACAGGTAACTTCGACAGCTTTTTAAAGCTATTCACCGATTCGGCCGAATCATCGAGTCCGTACATCGAATTCGTTTCGGCCGGAACCGATACCAAGCCGGGTACGGCTTTTGATGTAGATATCACCCAGGTGGCCACGCGCGGTTATTATCAGGGCACAAGTATTGACCCGGCCGGCACGGCGCTGACCCTGGATAGTAGCAACAATCGGCTCCAGATAAAGGTGGATGGAATGGTATCGAACGAACTGGTTCTTTCGGAAAGAACTTATGTTTCCGGTGAGGATCTGGCCAATGAGGTTCAGACCAGGCTTGACGCTGATTCCAAGTTAAAAGGCCGCGGCGTAACTGTTGAATGGGTGGAACAACTCAACGGCGGCGGCTATCTTAAATTAACCAGTGGATCATATGGTTCAACTTCAAGCGTGCAGATGATGACCGCCATCTCCAACAGTGCATTCTCAAAATTGGGACTGGCCTCGGGTATGGTGCATAACGGTGATGATGTGGCAGGGACCATCAATGGTGAGGCAACCACCGGCAAAGGGCAGATTCTAACCGGGAATGATGATAATGCGACAACGGCCGGACTGAAGCTGAAGGTGACCATGTCAAGGAGTCAACTGGTGTCAGGCAGTGCCGAAGCGACCGTTACCGTTACACAGGGACTCTCGACCAAGATGGATAGCACGCTGGAAAATATTACCAAGAGTATCGACGGTTCGATTGCCCGCCGGACTTCGGCTCTTAATAAACAAATAGAAGAGATTGACGGACAGATAGAGGATTTCAATGAGCGCCTGGAACTGAGAAGGGAAGACCTGTATACTAAATTCCAGGCAATGGAAACCGCTATATCGGAGTATCAATCGGTGGGAACATATCTCGATACACAACTGGCAAATCTAAGTAGTAATTGGAGTCAAATATTAGGATCAGATTAATGCAAAAAGGTTTACAAAACTATAAGGCCGTGGATACTCTGGGGAAATCCGCCCCGGAGCTGGTTGTCAAGGTTTATGACGGCGCCATAGGCAACCTTCGCGAGGCCGTAGCATGTTATCGCGAGAATGAATTCGATGCCGCTCAAGGGAAGATGGAAAAAGCCAAAAAGTTCGTGGTCCATCTCTATACGACTCTCGATGAGGAGAAGGGCGGCGAAATTGCCCGAAATCTCTCCCGGCTTTATGCCTTCGTAATCGAACAGATTAATTTTGTCGAAGCCACCAAGGAATTATCATTGATCGAGGATTCCATTATCGTTCTGAATAATATTCGCGAAGGCTGGGTGCAACTGGCCGAGGAATATAAACGAAATTCCCGGTCGTTAACCGAAAAAACGAATGCAGCGAAAAACACCGATAGCGTATCACTTTCGGTTTGAAGAGGCTTATAAATATGGAATTTAATCAGATTACGCAGTTGGAGCGCGAACTCGTCTTTGTCCTGAAAGAGGAATATTCTTTCTATCAGTCGCTTTATATCCTTCTGGATAAGCAGAAAGATATGGTCAAGTTCGAGAAGGATGAAAAATTGATTGACCTTTTCACTGAAATTGAACGCTGTCATCAGCGGATCGAGCAATCGGAGCAGAAAATATCATCCATGAGAGAGAAAGACCAGAAGATATTTCATATTGCCTCGACCGCTCCGGAAGTGAAGAAACTCGTGAACAGTATTATTACCATGGTGAAGAAAAGTATCTCCCTGGTTCAGGACAATGAGAGCTACCTTCGCGGTCGCCACAGCCGGCTGAAATCCGAACTTCAGGAATTGAAAAACAGCCAGAAGATATTGCAGTATATCCGGGATAGCGAACCGGCGGCGCCGCAATTCGTGAATGGTAAGAATTGACAATAGAAATTATCGCCTTCGTCCTCGGCGCCGGCGGTATAATTGCGGCCTATGGCAACCAATTAAGAAGTACCTGCCGATGATGACCAAAGACAGTAAGACACGAGGTATTTATGACATCGACTTTAGCGGTAGCATCGCTTGAAAACAGATTAAAACAAATCATCAATAATATCAGGAATTTGCCTACCCCACCGATTGTTTTTGAGCAAATTCAAAAGGTCATCAATAATCCGGATACTTCGGTTGCCGATGTCGCCGGTATTTTATCCGAGGACCCGGCTATGTCCGTAAAGGTGTTGAAACTGACCAATTCCGCTTTTTATGGTTTATCGCGTGAAATCGACTCGGTTCGGCACGCCGTCATGATAATCGGATTGGAGGCAGTTAAAAATTTGGTTCTGTCAGCCTCGGTTCTGAGTATGTTCAAGGCCAATAATGAAAACAAGGAATACCATGAGAATTTCTGGCGTCATTCCCTGTCCACCGCGCTGGCCTCGCGTCTTTTGGCTCACGAGCATCGAGGAGGCAAAATCTTCAATCCCGACCCGGCCTTTTCATCGGGCCTTATTCATGATATCGGGAAAATGATAATCTGCTGTTTTATGCCTGCGGAACATAAACAAATCATGGAATATATGGAACAGCATCCCAAGGTTTCGGAGATGGAAGCCGAGGTCGCCATTCTCGGTTTCA
Organism: Candidatus Zixiibacteriota bacterium; assembly: GCA_016933955.1. Taxonomy (NCBI): domain Bacteria; kingdom Pseudomonadati; phylum Candidatus Zixiibacteriota; species Candidatus Zixiibacteriota bacterium. The sequence goes on along the minus strand of JAFGTT010000004.1, from coordinate 8,198 downwards.
ATCATGCCCAGCTGGGACGTCAGCTGGCTGTTGCCTGGAAGCTTCCGGAACGTCTGGCCGACACCATCGGCTATCACCATTCGCCCGGAATCGAGAACAAAAGTGATAATTTTGCCCATCTGATAAACCTGGCCAATTATGTTGTTCATATTTCAACTCTGGTTGACGACTCGCAATCATTGCGGTATAAACTCAATTCCGAAACCGGGGAATTATTTGAAGTCGATGACGCCCTGATTAAAAAGCTTAAAGGCAAACTGATTGAGGAATATTCCAAAGCCGAGATTTTTATGACTATCGCAGGTTTGAAATAAAGTGAGACAAAAGGTTTATGGCCGGGCCATTTCCCGGCCTTTTTTTATAGCTACAGGACGAATTTGACAAAAGTTTTCGAAAAAACTGATCCGGCCCTGATGGGGAGTCTTATTATTGGCATATTCATGTTGACAAATGGCCCCGTTTAATCATCTTATGCCGATTAAAACAGAAGTGGGATTAATGGATATATCGCTTTTTAACTATGATTTGCCGCCTGATGCCATTGCCTATTATCCGGCCCGGCAACGCGATCTCTCACGATTGATGATTCTTGATCGGGTGAGCGGCCGGATTTCGCACGATAAATTTACCGGAATCGTCTCATATTTGAATGAGGGCGATGCTCTGGTTGTCAATGACACCAAGGTGCTGAAGGCTCGTCTCTTTGTGCATCGTCAGACTGGAGGGAAAATCGAGCTGTTTTTACTCAATAAAATATCTTATGAAAACAGAGACTGCTGGGAAATTCTGTCACACCCCACCAAAAGGCTGAAGGAAGGCGAAGAGGTTGTGGTTGATGATGGCCTGATGATCGAGGTCATAAAAAAAGTTCCCGGCGGGCGGTCGTTAATAAGTTTCCGGAACAAAACGGAAGAAAAAAAGATCATCTCCAAATATGGTCATATCCCCCTGCCGATCTATATCCATCGTCCCGATGAAAAGACAGACGAAAGTCGATATCAGACTATTTTTGCCAAAGAATCCAAAACCTGGGCGGTGGCTGCCCCGACCGCCGGTTTGCATTTTACCCCGCGCGTCCTGAAAAAAATCACGGGAAAGGGGATTAAAGTTATTCCGATTACGCTTCATGTCGGGTACGGCACTTTTAAACCGGTCAAGGTCGATAACATTGAGGATCACTCGGTTGATGCCGAATATGCAGAAATTTCCAAAAGTGCGGCGGCTTCTATTAACCGGATTCGGGCCGCCGGAGGCAAAATTTTTGCCGTTGGAACCACTTCGGTAAGAACCCTGGAATCCGCGCCGCAGATTAATGGCGAAATCCAGCCTTTTGCGGCACCGGTTGATTTATATATCAGACCGGGTTACCAATTCAATGTTGTCGATCATCTTATTACTAATTTCCATCTGCCAAAATCATCTCTGATTTTATTGGTTTCAGCCCTGGCCGGACGGGAAAAGATTTTAGAAGCCTATAAACTTGCGGTTAAAGAGAAATATCGGTTTTACAGTTACGGCGATTGCATGCTGATTCTTTAGGGCATCTTTTTCCAAAATATCCTTTTTATTGAATCATCCGGAAGATATATTACCCCATTATGAAAACCGTTGCCTTAATCGTTGCGGCTGGACGCGGGGTACGCTTCGGTGGCGATGTCCCCAAGCAGTTTCGCCATATAATGGAAAAACCGCTGTTGTCGTGGACAATTGAGCAGTTTGAAAAAGCTGCTTCAATAGATGATATTGTGGTCGTCGTTGCCGAGGAAGCCCTGTTGTTTACGAATGAAAAAATCGTCAATCCGTTTGCTTTTTCCAAGGTCCGGCTGCTTGTCAAAGGCGGTGCCACCCGCCGGGAATCGGTCTGCCGGGGTTTAAAAGCCCTTCCCATCTCAACCAATTTTGTCGCTATCCATGACGGCGCAAGACCATTGATCGATCATGCTGATATAGACCGGGTGGTGGATGCCGCCCGAAAAGACAGGGCGGCCATTCTGGCTCGCCCCATATCCAGCACGGTCAAAAGAGTGGAAGGTGATTATATTATCTCAACCCTTGACCGAACGAAATTATATCTGGCAGAAACTCCCCAGGTGTTTCAATACGATTTGATTATGAATGCTCATGAAAAAACGGCAAGCGACAGCGAGATCACCGATGATGCCTGTATGATAGAAATGATGGGTTTTAAAGTCCGGAGGGTGATACCGAAAAGCATAAATATCAAAATAACGACCGAGGAAGACCTGATTATAGCGGGATTAATTATAGGGATTAGAGCATGAAACCGGATATCAAGATTGGTATCGGCTATGACTCTCACAGGTTTGTTGAGGGACGCCCGCTGATCATGGGTGGGGTAATTATTGCCCATGATAAAGGCTTGCAGGGACACAGCGACGCCGATGTATTACTCCATTCAATAGCCGATGCCCTGCTGGGAGCCATTGGGCTGGGCGATATCGGGCAGCATTTTCCCGACACTGATGCGGCCATAAAGGATATTCAATCAACAAAAATTCTCGCCGAGGTTTTCAAAATGGTTGTCATGGAGGGATATCAGGTGGGTAATGTCGATGCCGTTATAATTGCCGAAACGCCCAAAATGTCGCCTCACATCCCGGCCATGAAATCCAGAATTGCAAGGATACTGGTTATATCTGAAAATGATATCTCAATCAAGGCCACCACCAATGAAAGAATGGGTTTTGTCGGGCGCGAGGAAGGGATCGCCGTTGTAGCCAGCTGCCTGATATACAAGGACAATGGAACAATCACTCAACCTGATTAATGAATTCCTGGAAAGGCTTTTCACCTACGGGCCGGGCTGGATATACCTGGCGCTGTTTATGGCCTCATTTATTGAGAATGTATTTCCTCCTTTTCCGGGTGATTTCTTTACAATCACGGCCGGTGGTCTGGCGGCTTCAGGCTGGTTGAATATTTTTCTTATTTTTATCGTGGTATATCTGGGGGGAATTGCCTCCACCATGCTGGTTTATTATTTCGGACGACATTACGGGCGGGAGTTCTTTATAAGGAAAAATTATCGGGTTTTTTCGGCCGAAGATATCGACAAAATGGAATCCTGGTTTATAAAACAGGGTGCTTTGTTACTGGTTTTCAGCCGCTTTATAGTTGGGGCCCGGGCCGCTATCGCCCTGGTTTCTGGAATCGGCCGTTATAATCCCGGCAAAATGGTATTTTTTACCTCACTTTCTTTCTGGCTTTTTAATGGTATCCTGCTTTTCAGCAGTTTTATTTTTGTCACAAATTTTGAGACAATTGCGCATTATTTTCATATGTATGAGAAAATCGTTTGGCCGATTATAATATTGATTGTTGCGGCCCTGATTATCGTAAAGGTATATAAATCGTACAAGAAATGAAAAAGAAATTGAATATTCTGATTTTGGCCGGGGGGTACTCCGAAGAAAGAGATGTTTCCCTATCCTCATCTCGCGCTATTTTTGAGGCCCTGGTTAGACGCGGTCATCAGGTTGCGGTTATTGATTCCGCCACCGGTCAATCGCTGACTGATGGTCGGGGACAGTTTCTTCTGGTCAAAGATAAAAACTCGACCTCGAAAATTGCCCTTAAAGATCGAGGCGGCTTGGCTCTGACCAAAGTGATGAGTCGCGATGAATTCGGTAAACTGGATGTGGTTTTTTTGGGGCTTCACGGCGGAGCCGGGGAAGACGGCACTATTCAGGCGGTGCTGGATCTGGCCGGAGTTAAATATACCGGTTCCGGACGGCTGGCATCGGCGGTGGCGATGGATAAAGCCTTCACCAAGCGAATTCTTAATAATGAAGAAATCCCGACCCCAAGCTGGATTTTGTATAAAAATATCAGGCCCGCAAAGCTAAATGATTGCCTGGGTGAAATAAAAACAAAATTCGATTTCCCGGTTATTATCAAGCCCAATAATTCCGGTTCAACCTGCGGCCTGACCCTTGTTAAAAATGAGAAAGGCCTCAGGGCCGCCTTTGATGCGGCTTTAGAGGTCTCCATGGAAGTCCTGGTTGAAAAATATATCCAAGGGCGCGAAATCACGGCCGCTCTTCTGAATGGGCGCCCGTTGCCTCTGGTGGAGATTGTGCCGTCCAATGAGCTGTATGATTATCAGTGTAAATATACCAAAGGCAAATCGCAATACATTTGCCCGGCGCAAATTCCTGAAAATATCACCGGATTAATCCAGAATCTGGCAGTTCGCGCCTATGATATAATCGGTTGTGCGGGTCTGGCCCGGGTCGATTTCATCCTGGATGATAAGAACCGGCCGTATTTCCTCGAAATTAATACCTTGCCGGGTATGACAGAGCTGTCTCTTTCCCCGATGGCGGCTAGTGAAGCCGGAATAAGTTTCGATGATCTGGTCGAGGAAATATGCCGGGCGGCGATTGAGTAAAGAAAATAATAGCATGGCCGAAATAAAAGGCGTTCTATTTGATCTGGGTTCAACCCTATTGGAATATGAGACTATTCCATGGGAAGAATTAAACATCAGGTGTTTTGATGCCGGTTATAGTTTTCTGGTGAAAGATGGGATTGATGTCCCACCACGGGATGTTTTCTGGGAAAAACATCTTGAAATAAGGCAGAACTACAGGAAATACGCCGCGGATACGCTCCGAGAATGGAATGTTGTCGATGCTCTAAATGAACTGCTTAAATCGGTAGGAATTAACGGCGAAAAATCGCTGGCTGAAATATTTTTCCGGGCTTTCTATCAGCCGATTTCAAGGCAATTGTCATTATTCGCCGATAGTCAACATATTCTGAGAGAACTGAAGCAAAGAGGATTTAAAATCGGACTGGTTTCCAATACGATTTTCCCGGCCGATTATCACCTTGATGAGTTAAAAAAATATGGCCTTCTGCCGTATTTTGATTTTACCATCTTTTCATCATCCTTTGGATTCCGGAAACCGCATCCGTCTATTTATCAACACGCCCTGAAATTAATTGACCTTCCACCCGAAAATCTGGTATTTGTTGGCGATCGCTACCAGGAAGACTGTCTGGGACCTCAAAAGATGGGTATCAGGCCGATTCTGAAATATCGGGAGGGGCGGGATTATCCCGATCCCTTGCCATCGGATTTAACCGTAATTAAATCCCTGTCTGAATTACCGGCGCATATCGGAGTCTGAATTGACGATCCTTTGAAATATGCTTATATTTTGATTTTAATGCCGTCGAGAATAAGGAGGAGATGTGGATCAAACTGAAATTCTGTTAAAAGAAATAACGGATGCTCATGGAACATCGGGTTATGAAGGTGGCGCCCGGGACGTGATGATCCGCCATTTGAAAAAATATGCCAAACTCAGCTATGATAAACTGGGCTCCGTAATCGGCACCAAAAAGGGAACCTCCGACAGCCCGCGGGTGGCGGTGGTTGGCCATCTGGATGAAATCGGTTTCATGGTCAGTGAAATTACAGAAGATGGGTATATTAAATTTATTCCGCTGGGAGGCTGGTGGGGGCATGTGGCACTGGCTCAGCGCGTCCGGGTAATAACTTCCAAGGGGCCGGTTCTTGGAGTTATCGGATCGACGCCACCTCATCTGCTTAAGGAAGATGAGCGGAAGAAAGTGCTTGATATCGATGATATGTTTATCGATGTTGGTGCCATGGAAAAATTTGATGTGGCAAAAAAACTCGGGATTCGAGTCGGCGATCCGATTATTCCGGATTCGAACTTCGCCATCATGAATAATAAAAAACTGTATATGGCCAAGGCTTTCGATAATCGCGTCTGTTGCGCCATGGTGGCCGATATTCTAAAGTATTTCAATAAAAATAATCATCCCAATACCATCCTGGGGATCGGGACGGTTCAGGAAGAGGTTGGTTTACGGGGGGCCCGTACGGCGGCATATGAAAGTAATCCTGATGTGGCCCTGATTCTCGATGTCAGCGTGGCCCGTGATATTCCCCCCGATGGATTTAAAAGAGCCGAAAAACTTGGGGGCGGTCCGGGAATCCTTGTTTATGATGGTTCTATGATACCCAATCAAAGGCTTCGGGAACTGGTTATCAGGACGGCCGAACTTAAGAAACTGCCATTTCATCTGACATCCCTTAGAAGAGGCGGCACTGATGGCGGGGCCTTCCATATCAGCCGATCCGGTGTCCCGACTATTTTTATAGCCATCGAAACCAGGTATATCCATTCGCATAACAGTATTATCCATCGTGATGATTATGATAATGTGGTCAGGCTGACTTGCGAGGTGATAAAGAAACTGGATCGAAAAGCAGTCGCAGTCTTGACCGAAAATTAAGGTATTCGCTTATGACCCTGAAAGTTACTAATACGCTTACACGCCGACTGGAGGAATTTAAACCAGTCGAAGATATGAAAGTCCGGATGTATACCTGCGGGCCGACTATTCATGATTATGCCCATATTGGGAATTTCCGGACCTATATTTTCGAGGACCTATTGCGTCGATTCCTGAAATATAAAGGTTACCAGGTTATCCAGGTTATGAATCTGACTGATGTCGATGATAAGACTATCAGGAAATCAAAGGCTGAAGGAAAAACCCTGACGGAATATACCGAAACCTATAAAAAGGCTTTTTTCGAGGATCTGGATATGCTTCGGATTGAGCGGGCCGAATACTATCCCGCGGCGACGGATCATATTGATGAAATGGTTGCCATGGTAAAGATTCTTGCCGAGAAAGGTCTGGCCTATGAAATCGACGGCAATTATTACTTTTCTATTGCCAAATTCCCCGGTTACGGCAAACTGGCTCACCTTGATCTGGAGGGACTAAGACCCGGAGCCCGGGTGGCCAATGATGAATATGAAAAGGAATCCCTTTCCGATTTCGCAGTGTGGAAAGCCTGGGATGAAAACGATGGAGATGTATTCTGGGAGACAGAACTGGGAAAAGGACGGCCGGGCTGGCATCTGGAATGTTCGGTTATGTCCATGAAATATCTCGGAGAATCCTTTGATATTCACACCGGCGGGGTAGATAACATTTTCCCTCATCATGAAAACGAAATCGCCCAATCGGAAGGGGCCACAGGAAAACGTTTTGTCAATTACTGGATGCATAGCGAGCATCTTATTGTTGAGGGTCGTAAAATGTCGAAATCCTTTAATAACTTTTACACCCTCCGACAGATTCTGGATAAAGGCTATAACGCCCTGGCGGTCAGGTATGCCCTAATGGCTACTCACTATCGCCAGCAGTTGAATTTCACCTTCGAGGGGATTGAAGCCTCCAGGAATACTCTGGAGCGATATAATGATTTCTATCAGAATCTAAAATCGTATTCGGGAGGTAACTCCTCGGGCGAAGCCGGCGGTTATGTCGAGCAGTTTTTAAAGGAGTTCGAGGAAGCTCTGGATGATGATTTAAATATTTCTGCCGCCCTGGGAAAGGTCTTTGATTTTATCCGGGATATTAATCGTCTCAAAGCGGAGAATAGACTATCAAAATCCGAGGCGGATAAATCCATTGAGGCCATCGACAAAATCGATTCAGTATTGGATCTGCTTCAAAGCGAGGAAAATAATCTTGATTCCGAGATTGAGGATATGATCCGGAAGAGAGTAGAGGCGAAGAAAAAGCGTGATTTCAAAACGGCCGATGCCATCCGTGATCAACTCCTCGAGCGCGGAATCATTCTGGAAGATACCCCAACCGGGACCAAGTGGAAACGCAAACTCTGATGATATTATTTAGATTGTATCGTGCCACATTTGACTTGACTTATTCGGCAAAATTAATATAATAGTTTCCTGTTTGTCGGCGCCGGCGTAACTCAGATGGTAGAGTAGCTGATTTGTAATCAGCCTGTCGGGGGTTCGAGTCCCTTCGCCGGCTATTTTTAGGGTGTGGGACGTGAACTAATAGGCCGATATAAAAATTGAATATTACGGAGGGGTTCCCGAGCGGCCAAAGGGAACAGACTGTAAATCTGTCGGCGAAGCCTTCGGAGGTTCGAATCCTCCCCCCTCCATTTAAATTAAGCCCCGCGTAATTGGCGGGGTTTTTTTATTTGCTTCGGGGGTATCCGGAAATCAATTTATTCCACTTATCGGATTTATAACCCGATGGTGGAATGGAACTGCCCGGGCACACAAAAGCCCCGCTATTGCTAGCGGGGCTTTTGATTGGGTGGTGTTCCTGAAGTAACGTCAGGTCGGGCGTTGACGTTACTTGAT